>NZ_BAABBP010000008.1:0-137989 GCF_039538025.1 Comamonas faecalis | reverse complement strand
GGGGGGTGGAGATCAAAGGGGTGCGCATCCTCAGATCAGGCCAGAAGCGAGGCATCACCAGGGCGCTGAAGGCGATGATCAAAAGAAGAAGCGCCATTGAGCCGGCGATTGGGCATATGAAGATGGATGGCAGATTAGCCCGGAACCCGCTCAAGGGCCAGTTGGGAGATGCCATCCATGCGGTCATGTGCGGCGCAGGCCATAACCTGCGTCTGATCCTGGCCGCACTGCGGCTTTATTGCGCCCGATTCGGGCTGTCGATGCAGGCTGTCATTGCTGTGCTGCTCGCCGCTTCGCATGAGCACCAGCCTGCCGGCAGTTGAAAACGGAATTGTTCAGGGCGGACTGGGTATCTACATCCCATTGCATGATAGATGGCAAGCGACCAAACGTGGATCCGTGATCAGGATTGCGAACAATTTTTGATTGCAGCAGTCGCTTGAAACTGCCAGAAAAAACCCCCGCAGGCTGAGGCCTTGCGGGGTTTTTTCACCAGGTAACTTCAGCCGGCGAGCCGGATGCGGTAGTGGTTGTTTATTTTGCGTGCGTCTTTTGCGCTTCAACGTACGAGCGTAAAACAGCGTTCATCCGCGACTGATACCGTTTCCCGGTTTCCTTGAAGAAATCCAGCACCTCGGCATCAATGCGCAGCGTGATTTGTCTTTTGGTGTGTGGTAGATCTGCCGCTGCCTTCATCCAAATGGCAGCAGGCAGGCTAGGTGCGTCGCTGTAATCGATCTGCTCATCCGGCATCGAGGCCAAAGCGTCCAGCCGTGCCTTTTGCTCGGCGCTTAACTGCGGCGGCTTCTTTGGATCAAGAGTTCGCTTCACGATATTGCTTTCTTTCGTCGGCATTTGCTTTCCTCGCCGAGATAAGGCGGACGGTGTCCTCATGTCGAATGGTGTAGACCACATACAAGACGGCGGAATAAGCAAGGCCAATCGTGGCTCAACGACCTTCTCCGTAGTCCTCGCGTCCGTCGTAGGTTTCAATCCGCCCAGAGTCGTAAAAAACAAGCTCGGCATCTTCGAAGGAAACGCCGTGCTTTTTCAGATTTCGTGCTGCTTTGTCGACGTTCCACTCAAGCTTCATGATGGCTTTATTGTAATTTCATATTGTAGTTACGCCAAGTCTGCAGGCAACAGGATCAGGCCTTGCAAATAGCAAGCGTCCCCGTCACATCGCCCCGTGGGAGCGGCGCCCCGCCGCGATGGCGCGGCTCAGCCTGGGCCGGATTCGAGGGGATTGCCTCTCGCCCTCTCAGGCGTGCGCGGCCTGGCTCAGTACACGGGCCGCCCATTGGTTGAGGCTGACGCCCGCCGCCTGCGCTGCAATCAGGGCAGCGCTATGCACCTCGGGCGCAACGCGCAGCATCAATTTCCCGCTGGCGGGCTTGAGTGGCTCGGCGCCGGTTCTGGCGCATTCCTGCAGGTAAAAATCGACCGCCCGTTCAAAATCTTGGCGCAGCTCCCGCGCCGTTTCGCCTTCAAACGTGATGCTCAGGTGATCAGGCAGGCCCAGCACCTTGCCCCACAGAATGCCGTCGTCGGCGTCGAACTCTACGCGGGCCGTCAGGCCCTTGTGCGTCAGTGTGTTGTTCATGGCTTGACTCCTACCGCCTGCAACCAGGCGCGAATTTCGTTGATCTGGTATCGCTTGGCTTCCTTGCCAGGGTGGGGACGGTGGGCGTGTTTGATGCCGCCATGCAAGTACATGGCCACGCGCGAACCATCCCCTTCGCACACTTGGCCGCCCAAGGCGACCACCATTGCTTCGATGTCTGCAAACTTGAGATTGCTGGCGGATGGTTTGGCAAATATCGCCGCCAGCGTCTTTTTGTGCTTGCTGTTCATGATTGCGATGATAGGCGGTGTATTTGATTTTTGCAATCATTATTTGATTGCAAAGATATGCCCGCACTGCACCTCTCAGACTTCACGCCCCACCCCGGCCAGCAGCGAGCAGGACAAGGTCTTGCAAAACAGAAAATGTGCGATTGGAAGGTCTGACCCTCAAAATTTCTTTGCCGCAAGCGTCGCATTGGCCCGGGTAGGGCCTTCTATACCCAATGCCGGCTGCGGCCCCGTGGGAGCGGCGCCCTCGCCGCGATGCTTGCCGGCAAGATGCCGGCGCTCCCGGATCTCGCGCGGCACAGCGAGTGCCCCATCGGCCAGAGGGCTGGCCTCCTACAAAAATACCGCCGCCCGCTGCGTTTTGTGGGAGCGGCGCCCCGCCGCGATGGGCCGGTCAGCCTGGGCCGGACTCGGGGCGCGGCGCGTCGCTGGGGTGGATGGCGGCGCCCTCGGCGGGTAGGGCGTCGGCGTACAGGGCTTCGATGGGCAGAGTCAAGCCGACGCTGGCGCATTCCACCGTGTCGCCGGCTTCGAAGGGGTGCAGCACCCAGCGCGGGCTGTCGCCGTCGCGGCGAAACAGGTCGGCCGCCAGGCGCTCGGGGTCGATCAGCAGGTATTCGCGCAGGCTGGCCAGCTTGCGGTAGGCGGCGAATTTGGCGCCCCGGTCGTAGGCGCTGGTGGCGGGCGACAGCACTTCGACGATCAGCGTGGGCTCGCTTTTGGCGTTGCGCTGCTGGCGGTCGGCGTCGCTGCAGGTGACGAAGACGTCGGGATAGAAGAAGGCGTTGTCTTCTTCTACGCGCAGGTGGTTGCGCAGCGCCATGTAGACGTTGCCGGCAATGGTGACGTGCGCGTCCGGCGCGCCGGCCATGGCGAAGACCTCGCCGGCCAGGTATTCGTGCTTGGTGGGCTGCTCGGCCTCCCAGGCCAGGTAGGCGTCGGCGTCAAACAGGGATTGGTGCGCGGGCAGATCCATGGTCAGGCTCCACTGTGTAGGGGGTATTGGAGCATGCGGGCGCCGGGCGGGCTACCTGCGGCATGAAGCGGCGCCCGCGCCGCCATCGTTCTATCGGCCCGGGGCGGGCCTCCTACGGCCCCATGCCAGCGCTCGCCTCTGTGGGAGCGGCGCCCTCGCCGCGATGGATGGATTGGCCCCTGGCTCTAGGGCCTGTTAACGCTATTTTTGACGGATGCGTTGTGATCAAAAGGGCCACTCGCCAAGGCGCCAGCCGCAGCCAAGGTGCCACCCTTGGCAAGGCTGGCAACGCCGGCGATGGCCCTTTTGATCGCAACCCGAAGGGAACATACTCAAAACGGCGCCACTCTTCGTTGCGCTCCTTGCCCAGACACCCAGTCTGGGCTGCGTCGCACGTCTCGATTGACGCCGTTTTGAGTATGTTCGCACCGCCAAAAATAGCGTTAACAGGCCCTAGAACGACATCGGCTCGATCGTCACGTCTTCGAGCGGATAGGCGACGCAGGGCAGCACGCAGCCCATCTCTTTTTCCTCGGGCGTCAGGCCGGGCCAGTCCATCGCATAGCGCACGCTGCCTGCGGTGAGTACGCCCATGCAGGTGCGGCAGTTGCCGGCGCGGCACGAGCTGGGCCAGTCGATGCCGCCTTGCTCCAGCGACTGCAGCAACGGCTGCTCGGGCCAGGCGTCGCACTGCGTTCCGTCGTCTCCGACACGGGCGATGAAGAAGGCGGCATTTGTTGCTGAGCTCATGGGCTGGGACGTCGAAAAAGAGTAGGAAACAGGGCGCACAACTGTAACCGCGGCCGGTGGTCGGGCAGTTCGCGTGCTGCCTAAAAAATAATCAATACAAGCAAAACTGTTGTAAATCAATGGCTTGCGCATGCCATCCAGGGCTTGTTCAAACTTATCCCCATGTTTGTCCCATGCCGCATTGGATAACCGCGGCACTGCTGCCCATAAAAGAAGCAGTCCAGCGCGAAGCCTTGCCATTCAAGCACTTGGCGCGGTCATACAGCCGTTGTCCCGGCTTATCCACATGCTTGTCCAGCGGGCCTAGGGATAACCCGTGACTGTCCGCGGCGGGCTTGCTGGCGCTCGGCGTGGCCCCGATGATGGCGCGATGCATGAACCCGATTTTTCCCAGGGCGCCGCGTTTGTGCGCGGCGCGTTCGTTCCCATCGGCGAGGCCTGCGTGCCGATCACCGACTGGGGTTTCTTGCGCTCGGACGCGGCCTACGACGTGGTCACCGTCTGGGACGGCGCGTTCTTCCGGCTGGACGACCACGTGCAGCGCTTCCAGGACAGCTGCGCGCGCTTTCGGCTGGACGCGGGCCTGCCTCCCGAGCGCATTCGCGCGGTGCTGGCGCATTGCGTGCGCCTGGCCGGCCTGCAGCGCGCGTATGTCGAGATGGTGGTCACGCGCGGCCAGCCGCCCTGGGGTTCGCGCGACCCGCGCCAGGCGGTCAACCAGTTCTACGCCTTTGCCGTGCCCTATGTGTGGATTGCCGATGAGCAGCAGCGCGCCCAGGGGCTGCATCTGTCGGTCAGCGCCATACAGCGCATTCCGGCCACCAGCGTGGATCCGCGCGCCAAGAATTACCACTGGAACGATTTGACGATGGGGCTGCTCGGCGCGCTGGATGCGGGCGCCGACTCGGTGGTGCTCGGCGATGGCGCGGGCAACGTGGTCGAGGGGCCGGGATTCAACGTGTTTGCGGTGCTTGCGGACGGCAGCGTCGCAACGCCGGCGCAGGGCATGCTGGAGGGCATCACCCGGCGTTCGGTGATCGAGATCTGCCAGTCGTTGGGTGTGGCGCTGCACCAGCGCGCGCTGGCGGCGGCCGAGCTGCGCGGCGCGCGCGAGGTGTTTGTCTCGACCTCGGCGGGCGGCGTGCTGCCGGTCACGCGCATCGACGGCCAGCCCGTGGGTGATGGGCAGGTGGGCGCGCTGACCCGGCGCATCGTCGACACTTATTGGGACTGGCACCGGCGCGATGCGCTGCGCACGCCGGTGGACTACGGTGCGTCGGCACCGATCACGGCGAAGGCGTAGCTCCCACTATTGATTCGGCCCTTTGAAGTAGCAATTTTTCGTCATTCCGGCGAAGGCTGGGATCCATGACTTCCTCCCAAAGGCACTGGATCCCGGCCTTCGCCGGGATGACGACTTCAAACATCACAAGGCCGGAGCAATAAGCGCGTCAAAGAAACAGCGCGTCAAAGCCTTGCGGCGGCAAAAAGCGCCGGCCTTGCTGTGCCAGGCGCGTGGGGCCGTCCATCGCGCGCTGGTGCACCGGGTGCATGGGGTCGCCCGGGTAGCAGATCACGCGCACGCCGTTTTCCTCGAACGACTCGGGCAGGATGGTCGGCGGGCGCTGCGCGCGCGCGGCGGCCATGGCGCTGGCGACGCTGGCGTGGCGCGCCAGCTGCGCCAGGCTCATGATTTGCGGCGGCGCCAGTTCGATGGCGCCGTCGCGGTAGCGCTGCAGCGCCTGGCGCGGCGCGATCCACAGGCTGTCGGTGGTCTCGTGGTCGTCGTGGCGCGCCTGTTGCGCCTGCGGCGCCTGGGCGACGAAGAAGCGCGTGTCGAAGCGCCGCGTGGCCAGCGCGGGCGCCATCGGCGTGATCCAGCGCGACCAGGGCGCCAGTTGCCGCGTGGCCAGGCGCAGGCCCAGCTGCGCCACCACCTGGGCAAAGCCCTGGCCCTCGTCCAGCATGGCGCGGGCGCGCTCGGCGTCCAGCCGCGCCTCGCGTCCGTGCGGCTCGGCCAGCAGCAGGCCGCATTCCTCCAGCGCCTCGCGCAGCGCGGCAATGTGCAGGCCGGCGGCCATGGCGGCGTCCAGGCCTGCCTCGCCCAGCTGCGCCTGCAGCTGCGCGGGCGGCTGGTCGAGCAGCGCGGTGGCGCTGGCGTCGCTGTCGCTGCGTTCCAGCTTGCCGCCCGGGAAGACGTAGACGCCGCCCATGTTGGCCATCTTGGCGTGGCGGCGCAGCAGCAGCGTCTGCAGGCCTTCGCTGCTGTCGCGCAGCACGATGACGGTGGCGGCGTCGCGCGGGGTTTCGGTCAGGGTGTGGGGGGCGGCTTGCATGGTGGTCGGCATGGGTTGGGATGTCCCGAAGGCTACGGGGGAGTGCGGCAAGCCTAGCGTAAAGTGGCGCGCGCCGTTGTCGCGCCCCGCGCAGCGGCGTTCATACCAAGGATGAGGAGCAGTGATGACAGTGGATTTCAAGGGCCGGGTGGCCATCGTGACCGGCGCCGGCGGCGGGCTGGGGCGCGCGCATGCGCTGGCACTGGCCGCGCGCGGCGCGCGCGTGCTGGTCAACGACCTGGGCGGCGCGGTCGACGGCAGCGGCGGCTCGGTGGGCGCGGCGCAGAAGGTGGTCGACGAGATCGTCGCTGCGGGCGGGCAGGCGCTGGCCAATGGCGCCAGCGTGACCGACTTCGCCGCGGTGCAGGCCATGGTGCAGCAGGCGGTCGATGCCTGGGGCCGCGTGGACGTGCTGGTGAACAACGCCGGCATCCTGCGCGACAAGTCGTTCGCCAAGATGGACATGGACGATTTCCGCCTGGTGGTGGACGTGCACCTGATGGGCGCGGCCAACTGCTGCAAGGCGGTGTGGCCGCACATGGTGGCGCAGAACTACGGGCGCATCGTGATGACGACCTCGTCGACCGGTCTGTACGGCAACTTCGGCCAGGCCAACTACGGCGCGGCCAAGCTGGCGCAGGTGGGGCTGATGCAGACGCTGGCCATCGAGGGCGCCAAGTACGGCATCCGCGTCAACGCGCTGGCGCCGACGGCGGCCACGCGCATGACCGAGGGGCTGCTGCCGGCCGAGGTGCTGGCTGCGCTCAAGCCCGAGGCCGTCGTGCCCGCAATGCTGGTGCTGGCGCACGAGAGTGCGCCCACGCGCGCCATCCTGTGCGCCGGTGCGGGCGGGTTCGAGGCGGCGCACATCACGCTGACCGAGGGCATCCACCTGGGCCTGGACGACGACACGCCCGAGCAGCTGGCCGCGCGCCTGGACGAAGTGCTGGCGCGCACCGACGGCGAGCAGGTGCCGCAAAGCGGCGCCGCGCAGGCGCAGCTGGAGGTGGGCAAGGCGATGGCGGTACATGCGTGACGCGCCGTAGCGCGGCAGGAGCCTGCGCTGCATCAACAATTCCTTGGCGTGCGCGCGGTGCATGGCGCGGGGTGCGGGCGGCGGCGGCTGTGGCGTGCTAAGTTCCACCCCCGACACAAAAGCACAACACACCATGAGTACCTTGCAACAGCGCATGGCGGCCCTGTCCGCGCAGCGCCTGTGGGGCATGCGCCGTGGCATCGAACGCGAGGGCCTGCGCACGCTGCCCGGCGGCCGCCTGGCCCTGACGCCGCACCCCCAGGCCCTGGGCTCGGCCCTGACGAATCCGCACATCACGACCGACTACAGCGAGTCGCAGCTGGAGCTGATCACCGGCGTGCACGCCAGCGTCGCGTCCTGCGAGGACGAACTCACCGAGCTGCACCAGTTCGTGCAGCACACGCTGGCCGCGCAGGCGCCCGAGGGCGAACTGCTGTGGCCGTCGAGCATGCCCTGCATGCTGCCGCCGGACGAGACGATTCCGCTGGGGCGCTACGGCGGCTCCAACATCGGCCGCGCCAAGAGCATCTACCGCATGGGACTGGGCCACCGCTACGGGCGGCGCATGCAGACGATCTCGGGCATCCACTACAACTGGTCGCTGCCGGGCGTGGACAGCGATGCCTACTTCGGGCTGATCCGCAACTTCCGCCGCCAGTCGTTTCTGCTGCTGTACCTGTTTGGTGCCTCGCCCGCGCTGTCCGAATGCTTTGTGCTGGGGCGCGCGCACGGCCTGCAGCCCATGGGCGATGCGGGCGGCCACACCCTGTTCCTGCCGCACGCCACGTCGCTGCGCATGGGGCGGCTGGGCTACCAGAGCGAGGCGCAGGCGCAGTTGAGCGTGAGCTACAACGGCCTGTCGGGCTATGCCGACTCGCTGCGCGAGGCGCTGACGCGCCCGTATCCGGCGTATGAGGCCATTGGCGTGCAGGGCCTGGGCGGCGACTACAACCAGCTGGCCACCAGCCTGCTGCAGATCGAGAACGAGTTCTACGGCACGATCCGCCCCAAGCGCGTGGTGCGCAGCGGCGAGCGCCCGCTGCACGCGCTGCGCGAGCGCGGCGTCGAGTACGTCGAGGTGCGGCTGATGGATCTCGACCCGTTCGTGAGCGTCGGCATCACCGGCCAGACCATGCAGTTGCTGGACATTTTTTTGCTGCACTGCCTGTTGACGGACAGCCCGCCCGACACGCCGGCGGAGATCGATGCGCTCAAGCACAACCAGCACAGCGTGGCCGAGCGCGGGCGCGAGCCGGGGCTGGAACTGCTGCGCTTTGGCCAGGGCGTGGCGCTGGTGCAGTGGGGCGCGCAGATCCTGGACGAATGCACGCCGATTGCCCGCGCGCTGGACGCGGCCTTTGGCGGCGACGACTATGCCCGCGCGCTGCAGGCGGCGAAGGCGCTGCTGCACCGGCCGCAGGACACGCCGTCGGCGCGCGTGCTGCAGGCGCTGGCCCAGCAGCACGGCAACGACTTCAAGGCCTTTGGCCTGGCGCAGGCGCGCGCGGCGCAGCAGGCACTGCGGGCACTGCCCTGGAGCGCGGCGCAGCAGCAGCGCATGGAGCAGTTGAGCGCGCAGTCGCTGCAGGCGCAGCGCGACATCGAGCGTGCCGACGCGCTGGACTTCGAGGCCTGGCGGCAGGACTACGTGGCCGTCGCTACGCAGTGACGGCGCCGGGCAGGGCGGGTCTGCGCGCTGGTGCGTGCCCCGGTTTTGCCGCTATGCTGCGCTCGGTGTGCAGGCCTGCCGTCCGGGGAGCGGTGGCAGGCAGTGCACGCCAGCCCATGAAGAACAAACCCGCATGAGACGGACAGGGAGGACAACGCAATGAAAGACTGGGTGCATGCCTTGTGCGCCCTGGTGCTGGCCGGGGCGGGCGTATTGCCCGCGCTGGCGCAGCCCCGGGTGCTGATCAACCCCGGCGACCAGGCCGAGGGCAACCGGCTGGCCGTCTTCAACGCCTGGGAGGGCGTGATCGAGGCGGGTCTGCGCAAGGCGGGGGCAGCCGGCGCGCAGGCGCACCTGTCGGGCGACGCCACGGCCGACATGGGCGCCGGCCGCGCCCACGTGTATGACGTCATCGTCGCGCCCGCGCCCACCGTGGGCAGTGCGCTGCGCCATGGCTATGTGCCGCTGCTTGGCGTGGGCGAGACGGCGCGGGCGGTGCTGGTCACCGGTGCCGACAGCGCCATTGACGGCTGGTCGAAAAGCCGCGGCAAGCGGCTGGGGCTGCCTGGGCAGGACAGCGTCGTCACCTATTTGCTGCGCGGCGAGGTGCAGGCGGGCAACACCACGCTGGCGCAGCAATACGCGTCCATCTACCAGACGCGCTACCAGGATGCACTGCTGGTGTGCCTGCAGCTGCGCCAGTGCGATGTGGTGGCGGTCGAGCGCAGCGTGGCGCAGAAGTGGCTGGACGGCGGCCAGAAGGTCAAGATCGTCTGGCAAAGCCGCGAGGTGCCAGGCCTTGCCGTGGCGCTGCGCAAGGGCGCTCCGGTGGCCGCCGACGCGCTGCGCGCGGCGCTGGCCGACGCCTGGCCACGCGTGGACGAACGCCCTGCGGCGCAGCTGTCGGCGCGCGACTTCGACTACGTGGCGACGCTGGGCTACTTCACACCGCGCGTGCTCGCTGGCGCGACGCTGGTGGAGGATCCGGCGCAGGTGCAGCAACTGCTGGCGAACGGCGCGCACTACATCGACACGCGCAACGACGAGGAATTCGCCGCCGGCCACGTGCCCGGTGCCGTGCTGGTGCCCTATGTGGAGAAAAGCGCGAAAGACCCGGGCTACGACGCGCGCCAGGACGCGTTCGACCTCAAGCGCCTGAGCCAGGACAAGGGCCAGGCGCTGATCTTTGGCTGCAACGGCGCCGAATGCTGGAAAAGCTTCAAGGCCAGCCATGCGGCACTCAAGGCCGGCTACAAGCAGGTGTACTGGTTTCGCACCGGCTTTCCAGCCTGGCGCGATGCGGGCCTGAAGGTCGAGCGCTGAGGACGTGTCCCGGCAACGTCCTTTTGTAGGCATGGGAGCGTGCATCCGCGCGGCCGGGCTGGCAATGTGGATCGTTTCGCCAGTGCACCCCGGGCGTGCCGCGCGGCGGGTTTGCCACCAGCAGCGACATTGCGCCAGAGCCTAAAAGGCATTACAATCCTCGCTTCTCGACCAAGCCGGGCGGATTTACCGCCCGTTTTTTTTGGGCGTTTTTGGACTTTGTTCTGCGAATGCGCCTGCCGTGACGGCAGGCCGGCGCCGAGCCCCCGATGCGCCCGGGTGGGGCCAGCGGCGCGGTTTGTGCGCTTTTTTGCCCTATCGAACAGGAATTGGACAGAGCACGCACACGTGGCATTGCAGCAAATCATTGAACAGACCGTGACCGGCCTGGGTTTCGACCTGGTGGAGGTGGAGCGCTCCGCGGGGGGCTTGCTGCGCGTCACCATCGACCTGCCCTGGCTGCCCGATGCGCCGCAGCCGGAGCAGGCGGTCGAGCGGTTCATCACCGTCGAGGACTGCGAGCAGGTGACGCGCCAGCTGCAGTTTGCGCTGGAGGTCGATGGCGTGGACTACAAGCGCCTGGAGGTATCCTCGCCCGGCATCGACCGGCTGCTGCGCGATGAGCGCGATTTCGAGCGCTTCGCGGGCGAGGTGATCGACATCACGCTCAAGGAGCCGCTGGGCGCGGCCGCCGCCGGGCAGGTGGCCGCCAATCGCAAGAAATTTCGCGGCCAGCTGGAAAAACAGCCCGAAGGGGGCTGGCAGATCGTCTGGAGCGATGAGCCGCCGCCCAAGCCCGGCCAGCGCGTGAGCAAGAAGCGCGTCGCGGCGCCGCTGCAGGCCCTGGGTTTCGTGCTCGATGAGATCCGCGAAGCGCGCCTGGCGCCGATTGTGAATTTCAAGGGACGCCGCTCCAAGGCGAACCCTCAGGACTGAATCTCAAAAAATGGGCCGTCGCCTGCGTTGCAGGCGGTGTGCATGCACTGTTGAACACAGGAGAGTTGTCGAATGAACCGCGAGTTGTTGATGTTGGTGGACGCCATTTCGCGCGAGAAGAACGTCGAACGCGATGTGGTGCTCGCGGCCGTGGAGTCGGCGTTGGCGCAGGCCGCCAAGAAGCTGCATGGCGGCGAGGTCGAGATGCGCGTAGCCATCGACCGCGATAGCGGCGAGTACGAGACCTTCCGCCGCTGGCTGGTCGTGCCCGACGACGCCGGCCTGCAGAACCCCGACGCCGAGGAGTTGCTGATGGATGCGCAGGAGCGCGACCCCGGCGTCCAGGTCGGCGACTACATCGAGGAGCAGGTGGAGTCGGTGGCGATCGGGCGCATTGGCGCGATGGCGGCCAAGCAGGTCATCCTGCAGAAGATCCGCGACGCCGAGCGCGAGATGCTGCTCAACGACTTCATGAGCCGCGGCGAGAGAATCTTCACCGGCACGGTCAAGCGCATGGACAAGGGCGACATCATCGTCGAGAGCGGCCGCGTCGAGGGGCGCCTGCGCCGCGGCGAGATGATCCCCAAGGAGAACCTGCGCAGCGGCGACCGCGTGCGCGCCATGATCATGGACGTGGATCTGACGCTGCGCGGCGCGCCCATCATCCTGTCGCGCTCGGCGCCGGAGTTCATGATCGAGCTGTTTCGCAATGAGGTGCCGGAGATCGAGCAAGGCCTGCTGGAGATCAAGAGCTGCGCGCGCGACGCGGGCAGCCGGGCAAAAATTGCCGTCGTCAGCCACGACAAGCGCGTCGACCCGATCGGCACCTGCGTCGGCGTGCGCGGCACCCGCGTCAACGCCGTGACCAACGAGCTGGCCGGCGAGCGCGTGGACATCGTGCTGTGGTCCGACGATCCGGCGCAGTTCGTGATCGGCGCACTGGCGCCGGCCAACGTCTCGTCGATCGTCGTCGACGAGGAAAAGCACGCGATGGACGTGGTGGTCGACGAGGAAAACCTGGCCATCGCGATTGGCCGCGGCGGCCAGAACGTGCGCCTGGCGTCCGACCTGACGGGCTGGAAGATCAACATCATGGACGCGGCCGAGTCGGCGCAGAAGCAGGCCGAGGAGTCCAGCGCCACGCGCCAGCTGTTCATGGAAAAGCTCGATGTGGACGAGGAAATCGCCGACATCCTGATCGCCGAAGGTTTCGAGAGCCTGGAGGAAGTGGCTTATGTGCCGCTGCAGGAAATGCTCGATATCGAGAGTTTTGACGAGGACACCGTCAACGAATTGCGCGCACGCGCCAAGAACGCCCTGCTGACGATGGAGATCGCCCGCGAGGAGAGCATCAGCAAGGTCTCGCAAGACCTGCGCGAGCTCGAAGGACTGGACGCCGACCTGATCGCCCGCCTGGCCGCCGGTGGCGTGCACACGCGTGACGACCTGGCCGACCTGGCGGTCGATGAACTCACCGAGTTGACGGGTCAAGGCGCCGAAGAGGCGACCGCATTGATCATGAAGGCGCGCGAACACTGGTTCACGCCGGATCAAGAGTAAGAGGCAGGGAGGTCCAAACTGAATATGTCAAATACCGTTGCCGAGTTCGCTGCTGAACTCAACAAATCCCCCAAGGACTTGCTTGCACAACTCAAGGAGGCCGGCGTTGCCAAGGCGTCCGTGAGCGACACGCTGCACGAGAGCGACAAGCAAAAGCTGCTCGCCCACCTGCAGGCCTCGCACGGCGTGCAGGGCAGTGAGCGCAAGAAGATCACGCTGGTCAAGAAGTCGACCACCGAGATCAAGCAGGCCGATGCCTCGGGCAAGGCGCGCACCATCCAGGTGGAGGTGCGCAAGAAGCGCACCTTCATCAAGCGCGACGAAGTGGCCGAGGCGCCCGAGGCGCCGGCGCCCGTATCCGCCGAGCAGGCCGAGCTGGCGCGCCGCGAGGAAGAGGCGCGCCGCCAGGCCGAGCTGATCCGTCGCCAGGAGGAAGACCTGGCGGCCGAGCGCGCTGCCCGCGAGGCGCGCGAGCAGCGCGAGCGCGAAGCTGAAGAGCGCGCTGCCGCCTATGCCGCCGGGCAGGCGCAGAAGAAGGCCGAGGTCAAGGCCGAGCGCCAGGAGGCCAAGGATCAGGCCGCGGCCGAGGCGCAGGCCCGTGCCGAGGCTGCCGCCGAGGCGCGCGCCAAGGCCGAGGAGGAATCCAGGGCCCGCGCCGCCGAGGAGGCTGCGCGCGCCGTCGACCTGGATGAGCGCCGGCGCAAGGCGCTGGCCGAGGCCGAGGCGATTCGCGCCATGATGGCCGCGCCCAAGAAGGTGCTGGTGGCCAAGAAGCCGCAGGCGGCCGAGGAGGCCAAGCCGGCGGCCAAGGCCGATGCCAAGGGCACGCTGCACAAGCCGGCCGCAGGCGCGCGCGCCGGTGCTGCCGGCGCCGCGCCCGGGGGCAGCAAGGAGGTCAAGTCCGCCAAGCTGTCGTCGAGCTGGGCAGGCGATCCGGCCAAGAAAAAGGAAATCAAGACCCGCGGGGACTCCGGCGGCGGCCGTGGCGGCTGGCGCTCCGGCCCCCGGGGCGGCGGGCGCCGCGGCAATGCGCGCGACGACCGCGGCCAGCGCCAGCCGGCGGCACCCGTGGAGCAGCGCGTGCTGGAAGTGCACGTGCCCGAGACCATTACCGTGGCCGAGCTGGCGCACAAGATGGCCATCAAGGCCAGCGAGGTCATCAAGGTGCTGATGAAGATGGGCCAGATGGTCACCATCAACCAGCCGCTGGACCAGGACACGGCGATGATCATCGTCGAGGAGATGGGCCACACTGCGCTGGTGGCGGCGCTGGACGACCCGGAGGCATTCACCGACGAGGAGGTCTCCGCACAGGAAGCCGAGGCCCTGCCGCGTGCACCGGTGGTCACCGTCATGGGCCACGTGGATCATGGCAAGACCTCGCTGCTGGACTACATCCGCCGCGCCAAGGTGGCGCCGGGCGAGGCCGGCGGCATCACACAGCACATCGGTGCCTACCACGTGAAGACGCCGCGCGGCATCGTCACCTTCCTGGACACCCCGGGCCACGAGGCCTTCACGGCCATGCGTGCCCGTGGCGCGCAGGCCACCGACATCGTGATCCTGGTCTGCGCGGCCGATGACGGCGTGATGCCGCAGACGCGCGAGGCCATCAAGCACGCCAAGGCGGCGGGCGTGCCCATCGTGGTTGCCATCACCAAGGCGGACAAGCACGAGGCCAATCCCGAGAAGGTCAAGCAAGAGCTGGTGGCCGAGCAGGTCGTGCCCGAGGAATACGGCGGCGACTCGCCCTTCGTGGCGGTGTCGAGCAAGACCGGCCAGGGCATCGACGACCTGCTCGAGCAGGTTCTGCTGCAGGCCGAGGTGCTGGAGCTGAAGGCGCCGGTCGAAGCCATGGCCAAGGGCCTGGTGATCGAGGCGCAGCTGGACAAGGGTCGCGGCCCGGTGGCCACGGTGCTGGTGCAGTCGGGCACGCTCAAGGTCGGCGACATCGTGCTGGCCGGCCAGACCTTTGGCCGCGTGCGCGCCATGGTCGACGAGGACGGCAAGCCGACCAAGGAAGCCGGTCCGTCGATTCCGGTCGAGATCCAGGGCCTGTCGGAGGTGCCGCGCGCCGGCGACGACTTCATGGTTCTGCAGGACGAGCGCCGGGCGCGCGAGGTTGCGACCTACCGTGCGGGCAAGTTCCGCAACACCAAGCTGGCCAAGCAGCAGGCGGCGAAGATGGAAAGCGTCTTTGCCGAGATGCAGGCCGGCGAGGTGCAGCACCTGCCGATCATCATCAAGGCCGACGCGCAGGGCTCGCAGGAGGCGCTGGCCGCCTCCTTGCTCAAGCTCTCGACCGACGAGGTCAAGGTGCAGCTGGTCTACGCCGGCGTGGGCGGCATCAGCGAGAGCGACGTCAACCTGGCGATCGCGTCGAAGGCGCTGATCATCGGCTTCAACGTGCGTGCCGACGCCAATGCGCGCAAGCACGCCGAGGCCAGCGACGTCCAGCTGAATTACTACAACATCATCTACGACGCCGTCGATGAGTTGAAGGCGGCGATGTCCGGCATGCTGGCGCCCGAGCAGCGCGAGGAGGCCATCGGCACGGCCGAGATCCGCACCGTGTTCGTGGCGACCAAGATCGGCACCATTGCCGGCTCCTACATCACCTCGGGCCAGGTCACGCGCGGCTGCAAGTTCCGCTTGCTGCGCGACAACGTGGTCATCTACACCGGCGAGGTGGAATCGGTGCGCCGCCTGAAGGACGACGTCAAGGAAGTCAAGGAAGGCTTCGAGTGCGGTATCAAGCTGCGCAACTACACCGACATCAAGGAAGGCGACCAGCTCGAACTGTTCGAGATCAAGGAAGTCGCCCGTACTTTGTGACGCGATCATGCGCGGCCGGGCATGCTGCCCGGCGCGCATGAAGCCCAACCGACGACATGGCCAAGAAAACTACCAAACCCAACCGCAGCTTCCAGGTGGCAGACCAGATCCAGCGTGATCTGGCCGAGCTGATCCGCGAGCTCAAGGATCCGCGCCTGGGCATGGTGACGCTGCAGGCCGTGGAGGTCACGCCCGACTACGCCCACGCCAAGGTGTTCTTCAGCGTGCTGGTGGGCGATGGCCAGGCGTCCGAGCAGGCGCTCAACCAGGGCGCGGGCTTTCTGCGCAACGGCCTGTTCAAGCGCCTGTCCATCCACACGGTGCCGACGCTGCACTTCGTCTACGACCGCACGACCGAGCGCGCGGCCGACATGAACGCGCTGATCGCGCGCGCCGTCGCCTCGCGTTCCAAGGACGACGAACAGGCATGACCGCGCGCGCTCCCCGTACCCGGGTGCAGCGGCGCCCGGTGCACGGAGTGCTGCTGCTGGACAAACCCCTGGGGCTTTCATCCAACGACGCCTTGCAAAAGGTCAAGTGGCTGCTGCGCGCCGAAAAGGCCGGCCACACAGGCACGCTCGACCCGCTGGCCACCGGCGTGCTGCCGCTGTGCTTTGGCGCGGCGACCAAGTTCAGCGCGCTGCAGCTGGATGCGCCCAAGACCTACGAAGCCATCGCGCTGCTGGGCGCGACCACCTCCACCGGCGATGCCGAGGGCCAGGTGCTGCAACGGCGTGCGGTCGACCCGGCGCAACTCACGCCGGCGCGTCTGGCTGCGGTGCAGGCGCAGTTCACTGGCGCGATTCACCAGGTGCCGCCGATGTACAGCGCGCTGAAGAAAGACGGCAAGGCCTTGTACGAATACGCGCGCGCCGGTGTCGAGATCGAGCGCCCCGCGCGCGAGGTCACCATCCATGAGCTGCAACTGGCGCCGGTGCAGACCGACGCCGGCGATGCGGCGCTGAAAATCACCGTCACCTGCAGCAAGGGCACCTACATCCGCACGCTGGCCGAGGACATCGGCGAGCAGCTGGGTTGTGGCGCCCACCTGGTGCAGCTGCGGCGCACGGGCACCGGCGGCATAGGCCTGGCGCGCTGCGTCACGCTGGAGCAGCTCACCGCAATGGACGAGGCCGCGCGCCTGGCGGCGCTGCTGCCCGTCGACGCGCTGCTGGCGCAGCACCAGCGCGTCGTGCTGGACGCGGCCGAGGCCGGGCGCTTTCTCACCGGCCTGCGCCGGCGCGGCCCCTGGCCCGATGCGCCGGCGGTGGCCGTCTACGGCGCCCAGCCGCATGCGCTGCTGGGCGTGGCCCATGCCGCGGGCGGCGAGCTGATTCCCGACCGGCTGCTCAGCCCCGTTGAAATCGAACAAATCCTGCAGGGCGCGGCCAGCGCCTGATCCTCCATCACACCTCTCCCCACGAAAGCGAACCCGCCATGAGCAAACAAATTCGCAACATTGCCATCATTGCCCACGTCGACCACGGCAAGACCACCATGGTCGACCAGCTGCTGCGCCAGTCCGGCACCTTTGCCGCGCACGAGAAAGTCGTCGACACGGTGATGGACAACAACGCCATCGAGCGCGAGCGCGGCATCACCATCCTGGCCAAGAACTGCGCCGTGTCCTGGAAGGGCACGCACATCAACATCCTTGACACGCCCGGCCACGCGGACTTCGGCGGCGAGGTCGAGCGCGCGCTGTCCATGGTCGACGGCGTGGTGCTCTTGATCGACGCCCAGGAAGGCCCGATGCCGCAGACGCGCTTCGTCACCAAGAAGGCGCTGGCGCTGGGCCTCAAGCCCATCGTCGTCGTCAACAAGGTGGACAAGCCCGGCGCGCGGCCGGACTACGTGGTGAACGCCGCGTTCGACCTGTTCGACAAGCTGGGCGCGACCGACGAGCAGCTCGACTTCCCCGTCGTCTACGCCTCGGGCATCAACGGCTGGAGTTCTTTGGAGCAGGGCGAGCCCGGCGAGCAGTGGGGCCCCGACATGTCGGCGCTGTTCGACACCATCCTGCAGCACGTGCCGACGGTGCAGGGCGACCCCGCTGCTGCCTTGCAGATGCAGGTCTCGGCGCTCGACTACTCCACCTTCGTCGGCCGCATCGGCGTGGGCCGCATCAACCAGGGCACGCTGCGCGCGGGCCAGGACGTGCTGGTCATGGCCGGCCCGGGTGGTGTGTCGTACAAGGGCCGCATCAACCAGATCCACCAGTTCCAGGGCCTGGACCGCGTGCAGGTCAGCGAAGCCGGCCCCGACGAGATCGTGCTGATCAACGGCATCGAGAACATCGGCATCGGCGAGACCATCACCGACGTCGCCAATCCGCAGCCGCTGCCCATGCTCAAGATCGACGAGCCGACGCTGACCATGAATTTCTGCGTCAACACCAGCCCGCTGGCCGGGCGCGAGGGCAAGTTCGTCACCAGCCGCCAGATCTGGGATCGGCTGCAAAAAGAGCTGCGCTCCAACGTGGCCATGCGCATCAAGGAAACCAGCGAGGACGGCGTGTTCGAGGTCTCGGGCCGCGGCGAGCTGCACCTGACCATCCTCCTGGAAGAAATGCGCCGCGAGGGCTACGAGCTGGCCGTCAGCAAGCCGCGCGTCGTGTTCAAGGACATCGATGGCGTGCGCTGCGAGCCGATCGAGCTGGTCACGGCCGACATCGAGGAGGGCCACCAGGGCGGCGTGATGCAGGCGCTGGGCGAGCGCAAGGGCGAGCTGACCAACATGGAGAGCGACGGCCGCGGGCGCGTGCGCCTGGAATACCGCATTCCGGCGCGCGGGCTGATCGGCTTCACCAACGAATTCCTGAACCTCACGCGCGGCACCGGCCTGATTTCCAACATCTTCGACGGCTATGAGCCTTACCGCGGCGAGATCGGCGGGCGCAAGAACGGCGTGCTGATCAGCATGGACGACGGCGAGATCTTCACCTACGCCCTGGGCAAGCTCGACGACCGCGGCCGCATGTTCGTCAAGGCGGGCGACCCGGTGTACGAGGGCATGATCGTCGGCATCCACAGCCGCGACAACGACCTGGTCGTCAACGCCACGCGCACCAAGCAGCTGACCAACTTCCGCGTCAGCGGCAAGGAGGACGCGATCAAGATCACGCCGCCCATCGACCTGACGCTGGAGTACGGCGTCGAGTTCATCGAGGACGACGAGCTGGTCGAGATCACGCCCAAGAGCATTCGCCTGCGCAAGCGCCACTTGAAGGAGCACGACCGCAAGCGCGCCTCGCGCGAAAACGGCTGAGGCGCGAATAGCGGCGCAGGGCCGCTACGGCGGCGGCATGGTGCGATGGCGGTTCTACGCTGTCACATGGCTGTCACACAAGGTTTCTACAGTGGCGGGCATCCCAACAACCTTCAGGGTATGCGATGTTCCAGACACTGATTCCTTCTCTGCGCCGGCTGCGCCGGCTGGCCGCCGTAGCCGGCGCAGCCGTCCTGCTGCCCGCCGCCTGGGCCCAGGGTGAGGCCACCGGCGCGGGCGCCAGCTTCCCCGCGCCGCTGTACGCCAAGTGGGCGGCTGACTACCACAAGGCCACGGGGGTGAAGATCAACTACCAGTCGGTCGGCTCGGGTGCGGGCCTGCGCCAGATCGAGGCCAAGACGGTGGACTTCGGTGCCTCGGATGCGCCGCTCAAGGACGAAGACCTGGCCAGGAAAGGCCTGGTGCAGTTTCCCACCGTGATCGGCGGCGTGGTGCCGGTGGTCAACATCAAGGGGCTGCAGCCCGGCCAGCTCAGGCTGAGCGGCCAGGTGCTGGGCGACATCTACCTGGGCAAGATCGGCCGGTGGAACGACCCGGCGATCATGGCGCTGAACCCCGGCGTCAGCCTGCCGGACGCCGACATCGCAGTGGTGCGCCGCGCCGACGGCTCGGGCACCAGCTTCATCTTCACCAACTACCTGTCCAAGGTGAACGCCGAGTGGAAGGCCAAGGTGGGCGAGGGCACGGCGGTGAACTGGCCGCTGGGCGCGGGCGGCAAGGGCAACGAGGGCGTGGCCGCCTTCGTCGGCCGCCTGGCCAACTCCATAGGCTACGTCGAGTACGCCTACGTGAAGCAGAACAAGATGAACTGGGTGCGGCTGCAGAACGCCGACGGCCAGTTCGTCGCCCCCGAGGATGACAGCTTCAAGGCCGCCGCGGCAGGGGCCGACTGGAGCCAGAGTTTTCATCAGATATTGACCGACCAGCCCGGCAAGACTGCCTGGCCGCTGACCGGCGCTACCTTCATCCTGATGCACAAGGCGCAGGACAAGCCGCAGCAGGCCGCCACGGTGCTGAAATTCTTCGAGTGGGCCTACCAGAACGGCGACAAGACGGCGGCCGACCTGGACTACGTGCCCATGCCCGAGGCGGTCAAGGGCGTGATCGCCCAATCCTGGGGGCAGATCGTCGATGGCGCGGGCAAGCCTGTCGCACTGAAATAATCCGGCCCTGGCGGGGGCTTTTGCTGTCCGCCGCCGCGCCATGCATTCAGAAGGCCGTCCCGTGCCCACCTCCTTGACTTCCGCCGCACCGCCCCTGGTCCAATCCGGCGGGCCACCGGGGCGCAGCCCCTGGCTGCCCGCGCATTGGGCCGACCGGCTGTTTGCCGCCCTGGCGCACGGCGCAGCCCTGCTCACGCTGGCGCTGCTCGCCGGCGTGCTGGTGTCGCTGGTGATCGGCGCCTGGCCCTCCATCCGGCATTACGGGCTGGGTTTTCTCACCAGCACGGCCTGGGATCCGGTCCAGAACGACTACGGCGGCCTGGTGATGATCTACGGCACGCTGATGACCTCGGCCATTGCCCTGCTGATCGCCGTGCCGGTGAGTTTCGGCATTGCGCTGTTCCTGACCGAGCTCTCGCCCGCCTGGCTCAAGCGCCCGCTGGGCACGGCCATCGAGCTGCTGGCCGCCGTGCCCTCCATCGTCTACGGCATGTGGGGGCTGATGGTGTTCGGCCCCCTCCTGGCCACCTGGGTGCAGCAGCCGCTGCAGGCGCTGTTCAAGGGCGTGCCCTACCTGGGCGCGCTGGTGTCGGGGCCGCCGGTGGGCATTGGCATTTTGTCGGCCGGCATCATCCTGGCGATCATGATCATCCCGTTCATCGCCTCGGTGATGCGCGACGTGTTTGAAGTGACGCCGGCGCTGCTCAAGGAATCGGCCTATGGCCTGGGCGCCACCACCTGGGAGGTGGTGTGGAAGGTGGTGCTGCCCTACACCAAGACCGGCGTGCTCGGCGGCGTGATGCTGGGCCTGGGCCGCGCCCTGGGCGAGACCATGGCCGTGACCTTCGTGATCGGCAACATGAACCAGCTCAATTCGCTCTCGGTGTTCGAGGCCGCCAACAGCATCACCTCGGCGCTGGCCAACGAGTTTGCCGAGGCCGGCGAGGGTCTGCACCAGGCCTCGCTGATCTACCTGGGGCTGGTGCTGTTCTTCATCACCTTCGTGGTGCTGGCACTGTCCAAGCTGCTGCTGTCACGACTGCAAAAGGGCGAGGGGGAGCGCGCATGAGCCCCCGCACGGCCGTCCCGAAGGGGGCTCGCACCGCAGTGCGAAGCACGGAGGTTATCCAATGACCACCTCGCAAAAACTCATCTCCGCCGCCGATCTGGCCCATCTGCGGGCGCAGCGCTTTGCCGCGCGCCGGCGCGTGAATCAGGTGGCGCTGGCCCTGTCGCTGGCGGCCATGGCCTTTGGCGTGTTCTGGCTGGTGTGGATCCTGTGGGAGACGATTCGCCTGGGCCTCTCAGGGCTGTCGCTCTCGCTCTTCACCGAGATGACGCCCCCGCCCAACGAGGCCGGCGGCCTGGCCAACGCCATCTTCGGCTCGGGCGTGATGGTGGCGCTGGCCACTTTCGTGGGCACGCCCATCGGCATCCTGGCCGGCGTCTACCTGGCCGAATACGGGCGCCGGGGCTGGCTTGCGCCCTGCACGCGCTTCGTCAACGACATCCTGCTGTCCGCCCCCTCCATCGTGCTGGGCCTGTTCGTCTACACCGTGGTGGTGGCGCGCTTCAAGAGCTTTTCCGGCTGGGCCGGGGTGCTGGCGCTGGCGCTGATCGTCATCCCGGTGGTCATCCGCACGACGGAGAACATGCTGCTCCTGGTGCCCGCCAGCCTGCGCGAGGCAGCCTACGCCCTGGGTACGCCCAAGTGGAAGGTCATCCTGCTGGTGACGCTGCGCGCCGCGCGCGCCGGCGTGATCACCGGCGTGCTGCTGGCCGTGGCGCGCATCGCGGGCGAGACGGCGCCGCTGCTCTTTACCGCGCTGAACAACCAGTTCTGGAACGGCGACCTGAGTAAACCCATGGCCAGCCTGCCGGTGACCATCTTCAAATTTGCCATGAGCCCGTACGAGAACTGGCAGCAGCTCGCCTGGGCCGCCGTCTTCCTCATCACCGCCGCGGTGCTGGGCCTCAACATCCTGGCGCGCGTGTTGACGCGCCAGAAATAAGGAATCGCCCCATGTCTTCTGTAGCCACTGTGGCCCCAGCGCCGCGCGCCAAGCTGGCCGTGCGCGACCTGAACTTCTACTACGGCAAGTTCCATGCCCTGAAGGGCATCGACCTCGACATTCCAGAGAACAAGGTCACGGCCTTCATCGGGCCTTCGGGTTGCGGCAAATCGACGCTGCTGCGCACCTTCAACCGCATGTTCGAGCTCTACCCCGAGCAGCGCGCCCAGGGGCAGATCCTGCTCGACGGCGAGGATCTGCTCACCAGCCGCCAGGACGTGGCGCTGATCCGCGCCAAGGTCGGCATGGTGTTCCAGAAGCCCACGCCGTTCCCGATGTCGATCTACGACAACATCGCCTTCGGCGTGAAGCTGTTTGAAAACCTGAACGCCACCGACATGGACGAGCGCGTGGAATGGGCGCTGAAGAAGGCCGCGCTGTGGAACGAGGTCAAGGACAAGCTCACGCAGAGCGGTGCCGGCCTGTCGGGCGGGCAGCAGCAGCGCCTGTGCATCGCGCGCGGCATCGCCATCCGGCCCGAGGTGCTGCTGCTCGACGAGCCCTGCTCGGCGCTGGACCCGATCTCGACGGCGAAAATCGAGGAGCTGATCGCCGAGCTCAAGAACGACTACACGGTGGTCATCGTCACGCACAACATGCAGCAGGCAGCGCGCTGCAGCGACTACACGGCCTATATGTACCTGGGCGACCTGGTGGAGTTCGGCGCCACGCAGGACATCTTCTTCAAGCCCCAGCGCAAGGAAACCGAGGACTACATCACTGGCCGTTTTGGCTGATTTTTGACCCCCTCCCCCTTTGGGGGAGGGCAGGGGTGGGGGCCAGCGGCGCTGGCCTGGCGCTGTCGTCATGCATGGCGAGCCCCCATCCCCGCCTTCCCCCAGAGGGGGAAGGAGTGAATACCGCAATACCCTGCACACACCATGACCGACAAACACCTCTCCACCCAGTTCGACAGCGAACTGCACGATATCTCGGCCCGTGTCATGGAGCTGGGCGGGCTCGTGGAATCGCAGATCCGCCAGGCCATCGCCGCGCTGTCCCAGTTCAGCCTGGAGGCGGCCGACCGGGTCGCGTTCATCGAGAACCGCGTCAACCAGATGGAGGTCGAGATCGACCACGAGCTGATCACCATCATTGCCCGGCGCCAGCCCACGGCGCGCGACCTGCGCCTGCTGATGGCGTTTTCCAAGGCGACCAACAACCTCGAACGCATGGGCGACGAAGCCGCGCGCATGGCGCGCATGGTGCGCTCGATCATCGAGAGCGGCGCGGCGCGCTCGCTGCCCAGCAGCGACCTGCGCGTGGCGGCCGACCTGGCCTCGGGCCTGCTGCGCAAGGCGCTCGATGCGTTCGCGCGGCTGGACACCAAGGCAGCGCTGGCCATCCTGAAGGAGGACGACCTGATCGACCATGAGTTCGACGGCTTCGTGCGCAAGCTCATCACCTACATGATGGAAGACCCGCGCACCATCTCGGCCAGCCTGGATCTGCTGTTCCTGGCCAAGGCCATAGAGCGCATCGGCGACCATTCCAAGAACATCGCCGAGCTGATCATCTACCTGGTCGAGGGCAAGGACGTGCGCCACCAGTCCATGTCCGAGATCGAATCCGCCATCCAATGAGAAAACTTCCCACGATTCTTGTCGTCGAGGACGAGCCGGCGATTGCCGAGCTGATCTCCGTCAACCTGCGCCACAACGGCTTTGCACCCATCTGGGCCGAGGACGGCGCCGCCGCCCAGCGCGAGCTCGACGCGGCACTGCCCGACGTGATCCTGCTCGACTGGATGCTGCCGGGCCAGAGCGGCCTGCAGCTGGCGCGCAAGTGGCGCGCCGATGCGCGCACCCGGCCCGTGCCCCTGCTGATGCTGACCGCGCGCGGCGACGAGCCGGACAAGGTGGCGGGGCTGGATGCCGGCGCCGACGACTACATCACCAAGCCGTTCTCGACCCAGGAACTGCTGGCGCGCATCCGCGCCGTGCTGCGCCGGCGCGCGCCCGAGCTCGATGGCCAGCCGGTGGTGGTGGGCGCCCTGGTGCTCGACCCGGCCACGCACCGCGTGAGCCATGCCGGCGAGCCGCTCAAGCTCGGGCCGACCGAGTTCAAGCTGCTGCACCACCTGATGCGCCATGCCGAGCGTGTGCACAGCCGCGCGCAGCTGCTCGACAAGGTCTGGGGCGACCACGTGTTCATCGAGGAACGCACCGTGGACGTGCACGTCAAGCGCCTGCGCGAGGCGCTGGGCGAGGCGGCAGCCATGCTGGAGACCGTGCGCGGTGCGGGCTACCGCATCACGGCGGCGCCATGACTCCAGCAGTCGTGCGTTGGTACGCAACAGAGGTGGCGCGCCCATGTTCTGGCATCTGGTGATTTTTCTCGCCGCCCAACTGCTGGGTGCGGCGGCGGGAGCCTGGGCCGCCGGCCCCTGGGGCGCGGCCGCCGGCGTGGCGCTGGCGTCCTGGCTGTACTGGGGCTGGCAGGCCTGGCGCGCCCAGCGCGTGCTGGCCTGGCTGCGCCAGGGGGGCGAGGCCGCCCAGGCGCCGGCGCTGCGCGGCGTGGGCGGCCAGTGGGGCGAGGCGGCAGACCGCATGCGTCGCCTGCTGCGCCAGCGCGAGCAGCAGGCGGGCGCCAGCGACGCGCGCCTGCAAGCTTTTCTGGACGCGCTGCAGGCCTCGCCCAACGGCGTCATCCTGCTCGATGCCGCGGGCCACATCGAATGGTGCAACCAGACGGCGGCCGAGCATTTCGGCCTGGACGCGGAGCGTGACCGGATGCAGTCCATCGGCAACCTGCTGCGCGAGCCCGAATTCAGCGCCTATCTGGCAGCGGGCGACTACCGGCACGACGTGCAACTGCCCGGGCGAGACAGCACGCCCGCGCACCCGGTGCGGCTGTCGGTGCGCCTGCACCCTTATGGCGAGGGACGGCGGCTGATGCTCTCGCGCGACATCACGCAGCTGGAGCAGGCCGATGCGATGCGCCGCGACTTCGTTGCCAACGTCTCGCACGAGATCCGCACGCCGCTCACCGTGCTGGCCGGTTTTGTCGAGACGCTGCAAACCCTGCCCCTGCAAGACGACGAGCGCGCGCGCTACCTGGGCCTGATGGCGCAGCAGGCCCGGCGCATGCAGCACCTGGTGCAAGACCTGCTGACGCTCTCGCGCCTGGAAGGCAGCGCGCCGCCGGGCATGGATTGCTGGACGGGCGTGGGCCAGTTGCTGCAGCGCTGCGAGCAGGAGGCGCGCACGCTGTCGGTTCAGCTCACGCCAGCGGGCGCAACGCCCCAGCGGCTGGTGTTTCCGGATGCGGAGCAGCTGCTGTCATGCGGCGAACTGGCTGGTAATCCCGAGGAACTGCACAGCGCGCTGTCCAACCTGATCGGCAACGCGGTGCGCTACACGCCGGCGGGCGGCAGCATCCGCGTCGATTGGCAGCTCCAGCCGGACGGCAGCGCGCGCTTTGCCGTGCGCGACAGCGGCCCCGGCATCGCACCAGAGCACCTGCCGCGCCTGACCGAGCGCTTCTACCGCATCGACCGCAGCCGCTCGCGCGAGTCGGGCGGCACCGGCCTGGGCCTGGCGATTGCCAAGCATGTGCTGCAGCGCCACGGCGCGCAGCTGTCGATCGACAGCACCCTGGGGCAGGGCAGCGTGTTCACCGTGCACTGGCCGGCGCAGCGCTGGCGCCCGGGCGGCGCATCGGCGTGAGCCGGCGCCTGCCGCGCCGCATGGCGCGGTGGCGTCAGGCGGCAGCGGGGATGGCTTGCATAATCGCTGCGCGCTGGTTGTACCGGTTTTCAATGAACGACCTCGATGAAAGGAACAAGCATGGTGGAGATGACGGGTGATGTGGTTGCCGAGCTGCGCGGCCAGGTGGGTTGCATCACGCTCAACCGGCCCAGGGCGCTCAATGCGCTGTCGCTGGCCATGGTGCGCGACCTGATGGCGCAGCTGCTGGCCTGGCAGCACGACGACGCAGTGCTGGCCGTGGCCATTCGCGGCAGCAACAAGGAGGGGCCGTTCGGCGCGTTCTGCGCGGGCGGCGACATCCGTTTTCTGCACGCGGCGGGCAGCAGCGGCAACCCCGAGATCGAGGACTTCTTCACCGAGGAGTACGCGCTCAACCACCTGATCCACACCTATGGCAAGCCCTACATCGCTTTCATGGACGGCATCGTCATGGGCGGCGGCATGGGCATCAGCCAGGGCGGCACGCTGCGCATCGTCACCGAGCGCACGAAGATGGCCATGCCCGAGACCGCGATCGGCCTGTTCCCCGACGTGGGCGGCGGCTACTTTCTGAGCCGCTGCCCGGGCCATGTCGGCGAATGGCTGGCGCTGACCGGCCAGACCATTGGCGCGGCCGATGCGCTGGCCTTTGCGCTGGCCGACGGCTTTCTGGAAAGCGACCGCCAGGCCGGCGTGTGGGACGGCCTGGCCACGCAGCGCTTCGCCGACGGCCAGGCGGTGCAGCAGTGGATTCAGGGCCAGCTGCACAGTGCACCCGAGCCGCAAGTTGCCGAGCGCGCGCAGATCGATCGCGTGTTTGCGCTGACCAGCGTGCGCGAGATGATCGCCGCGCTGGAAGCGGACGACAGCGCATGGGCGCAGGAGACGGCTGCGGTGCTGCGCAAGCGCTCGCCGCTGATGCTGCACGTGGTGCTCGAGCAGATCCGCCGCGCGCGCGGCATGGAGCTGGGCGATGACCTGCGCATGGAGCGCGACATGGTGCGCCACTGCTTTTACCTGCGCCCTGGCGAGAGCGAGACGCTGGAAGGCATTCGTGCGCTGGCCGTGGACAAGGATCACAGCCCTGCCTGGAGCCCGGCGCGCATCGAGGACGTCGATCTGCAACTGGTGCAGCAATTCTTTGCCAGCCCCTGGCCGGCCTACGCTCACCCGCTGGCGGCGCTGGCCTGATGCATGCAGCCGCCGCGCCCGCCGATCTGCCGTGGGATTGGCCACGACCGTTCACGCTGGCGCTGTCGCCGTGCGAGGACGACATCGACGAGCTGCGCCACACTAACAACGCGGTCTACGTGCGCTGGTGCGAGCAGGCAGGCTGGGCGCATTCCGCGGCGCTGGGACTGGCCGTCCCCGACTACCATCGCCTGGGCCGCGCCATGGTGATCCGCCAGGCCGAGTACGACTACCTGTTGCCCTCGCTGCTGGGCGACGAGCTGCTGCTGGGCACCTGGATCAGCGCGAGCGACGGCAAGCTGACGATGCGCCGGCGCTTTCAGCTGGTGCGTCCGCGCGATGGCGCCACCGTGCTGCGCGGGCGCTGGGAGCTGGTGTGTGTGGATCTGCAAAGCGGCCGCCCGCGCCGCCTGCCGCAGGACTTCGTCGACGTCTATCTGCCGGTGCTGGTCAGCGACGAAGTACGGGTTGAAGGCTGAGCCACGCCGCTTCAGCGGTGGCGGCTCTTCATCGCGCGCTCGACCTCGCGCTTGCCCTCGCGCTCGCGGATGGTGTCGCGCTTGTCGTGCTCGGCCTTGCCCTTGGCCAGCGCAATCTCGCACTTGGCGCGGCCGTTCTTCCAGTGCAGATTCAGCGGCACCAGGGTGTAGCCCTTTTGCTCCACTTTGCCGATCAGGCGGCGGATCTCGTCCTTGTGCAGCAGCAGCTTCTTGATGCGCACGGCGTCGGGGCTGACGTGGGTGGACGCGGTCTTGAGCGGGTTGATCTGGCAGCCGATCAGGAACAGCTCGCCGTTCTTGATGACCACGTAGCCGTCGGTGAGCTGCACCTTGCCGCTGCGCAGCGCCTTGACCTCCCAGCCGTGCAGCACCATGCCCGCCTCGTGGCGCTCTTCTATGAAATAGTTGAAGAGCGCTTTCTTGTTGTCGGCAATGCGGGACGATGAATCGGATTTCTTGGCCATGGCGTTGAAGTGGGGTGCAAACAATCGGTTGCAAGCCCTCTCTACAATGCCTGCTTTTGCGAACCCATGGATTCTAGGGCCAGCGCGGCGGCACACCGCGTGCCGCGGCAGCCGCCGGCCACCGCTCTTGCATGAAAACCGTCAACAAATCCGTCCTGATCTGGTACAGCCCCGCAGAAATGTTTGCTCTGGTGACGGATGTGGAGAAATACCCGCAGTTCCTGCCCTGGTGCGACCATGCCCGTGTGCTGGAGCGCTTTGACGGCGGAATGATGGCCGAGGTGGGCATGTCGCTGGCGGGGCTGCGCAAGTCCTTCGTCACGCGCAACACGCACGAGGAGGGCCGGCGCGTGACGATGGAGTTGGTGCAGGGGCCGTTCTCTCACCTCGATGGCGACTGGCATTTTCTGCCCGTGGGCGATGGCAGCCAGCGCGCCTGCAAGGTGCAGCTGGAGCTGCGCTACGGTTTCTCCAGCCGTACGCTGGCAACCGTCGTCGGACCGGTGTTCGACCGCATTGCTTCCAGCCTGGTTGACGCCTTCATCGAGCGTGCCCAGAAAGTCTATGGCTGAGACGCCTGTGTCGGCGCCGCTGGACATCGTTCTTGCCTGGTCGACCGAGCCCGGCCGGGTGCGTGAGCTGGCCTTGCAGCTGCCGCCCGGCGCCACTGTGGCGCAGGCGCTTGCCGCCGCCGGCCTGCAGCAGGCGTGCGCGGACGGCGCGCTGCACTGTGGCATCTGGGGCAGGGCGGTGGCGCTGGATGCGCCGCTGCAGCGCGGCGACCGCGTCGAGGTGGTGCGCGACTTGCGCGTCGACCCCAAGGTGGCGCGGCGTGCGCGCTTTGACGCCCAGGGCAAGCGCGCGGCCGGCTTGTTTGAGCACCGGCGTTGACGTGTATTTGATCCGCGCGGGGCGTTGCTCGCCGCGCTCGAAGGTTACTTGCAGTCGCTGTCGATGACTTGCTGCACGCGCTTGAGCTCGGCGTTGCGCGTTGCATCGTCCATGAAGCCTTGCTCGCCGCGGCTGTTGGTGTGGGCCAGCAGCCGGCCCGAGGTCAGCGTGGCCTGCGTCTGCCGCGCGCGGGCGCAGTTGTCGGCCTTCAACTTGGCCTGGCGCTGCGCCTGCTCCTGTTCGCGGGCTTTTTGCTGTGCGGCCTCGGCGGCCTGCTGCTGCGCAAGCTTGTCGGCGAGCGGCTTGTCCTGGCCTGCGCCGGCGGTAGCGGGCGCCTGGGGTTGCGGTGCGCCTTCGGCCGCGTTGTCCGCCTGCGGTGCGGCTGCGTCGCCGGCCGGGGCGTCGTTTGTATCCGCAACGGGTGTGCCGGGCGCCTCCGACTGGGCGGGTGCGGTCGTCGGCGGAACCAGAGTGTTGCCGTGCGGGCGCTGCAGGATGTTCTTGTCCGGCACGCTCAACGGCGGTGGGCGGTCGCTGAAGACCTTGCGGCCGCCCTGGTCGACCCATTGCCATTGAGCGGGCGCCGCAGTGGCGTATACGAGCGCGGAGAGCCACAAGAGGTGCTGGTGCAGTTTCATACCGTGCAGTGTAACTGGAGGTAATCAATAGGTGTGCATCCGGCTGTCGGCACGCCGCTGCGCGAGCTTTGGCTTGACGGGTACAATCCCTCTTTTGGAGCCTTTACCCATGCGCCTTCTCGGAAAAGCGCTCACCTTCGACGATGTGTTGCTGGTGCCCGCGTACTCCCAGGTCCTGCCCAAGGACACTTCTCTCGCCACGCGCTTCACGCGCAACATCACCCTGAACCTGCCGCTGGTGTCCGCCGCCATGGACACCGTGACCGAGGCGCGCTTGGCCGTCGCCATCGCGCAGGAGGGTGGCATTGGCGTCATCCACAAGAACATGACGGCCGAGCAGCAGGCCGCCGAGGTGGCCAAGGTCAAGCGCCACGAGTCGGGCGTGGTGCACGACCCGGTGGTCATCACTCCCGAGCACACGGTGCTGCAGGTGCTGGAGCTGTCGGAAAACCTGGGCATCTCGGGCTTTCCGGTGTGCGACGGCGGCAAGGTGGTCGGCATCGTGACCAGCCGCGACGTGCGCTTCGAGACGCGCTACGACGTCAAGGTGCACCAGATCATGACGCCGCGCGAGAAGCTGGTCACCGTGAACGAAAAGGATCACACCAGCCCGCAGCAGGCCAAGGCACTGCTGAACCGTCATAAGCTGGAGCGCCTGCTGGTGGTGAACGACGCCTTTGAACTGAAGGGCCTGATCACCGTCAAGGACATCAACAAGCAGACCACCTTCCCCAACGCCGCGCGCGACAGCGAAGGCCGCCTGCGCGTGGCCGCTGCTGTAGGCGTGGGTGCGGGCACTGAAGAGCGCGTCGCACTTCTCGTCAAGGCCGGCGTGGACGCCATCGTCGTTGATACCGCCCACGGCCACAGCAAGGGCGTGATCGACAGGGTGCGCTGGGTCAAGCAAAACTATCCCGCGGTCGACGTGATCGGCGGCAACATCGCCACCGGCGCCGCAGCGCTGGCGCTGGTCGAGGCCGGCGCCGACGCGGTCAAGGTCGGCATCGGCCCCGGCTCGATCTGCACCACCCGTATCGTCGCGGGCGTGGGCGTACCGCAGATCATGGCCATCGACAACGTAGCCACTGCGCTCAAGGACACGGGCGTGCCTTTGATTGCCGACGGCGGCATCCGCTTCTCGGGCGACATCGCCAAGGCGATTGCGGCAGGCGCCTCCACCATCATGATGGGCGGCATGTTCGCCGGCACCGAAGAGGCGCCGGGCGAGGTCATCCTCTACCAGGGACGCTCCTACAAGAGCTACCGCGGCATGGGCTCGATTGGCGCGATGCAGCAGGGCAGCGCAGACCGCTACTTCCAGGAAGCAACCACCGGCAACCCCCAGGCCGACAAGCTGGTGCCCGAGGGCATCGAAGGCCGCGTGCCCTACAAGGGCAGCATGGTCAGCATCGTCTATCAGATGGCCGGCGGCGTGCGCGCAGCTATGGGCTATTGCGGCTGTGCGACGATTGCCGAGATGAACGACAAGGCCGAGTTCGTGCAGATCACGGCCGCTGGCATCCGCGAGTCGCACGTGCACGACGTGCAGATCACCAAGGAAGCCCCCAACTACCGCGCCGACTGAAAGCTGGCGCACCGCAGGCCCGAACCCGCTCCAAGGCGTTCGGGCCTTTGTCTTTTCCCGACCCTGTCGCCCCACCATGCAACACGACAAGATCCTCATCCTCGACTTTGGCTCCCAGGTCACCCAGCTGATTGCCCGCCGCGTGCGCGAAGCCCATGTGTACTGCGAGGTTCACCCTTGTGACGTCGGCAGCGACTGGGTGCGCCAGTTTGCCGCCGACGGCAGGCTCAAGGGCGTGATTCTCTCGGGCAGCCACGCCAGCGTGTACGAGGTCGACGACAAGGCACCGGACGCGGTGTTCGAGCTGGGCATTCCCGTTCTGGGCATCTGCTACGGCATGCAGACCATGGCCAACCAGCTTGGCGGCAAGGTCGAGGGCGGCCATACGCGCGAATTCGGCTACGCCGAGGTGCGTGCCCACGGTCACACCGCCCTGCTCAAGGGGATCGAAGACTTCGCCACGCCCGAAGGCCACGGCATGCTCAAGGTCTGGATGAGCCATGGCGACAAGGTCACGCAGCTGCCGCCGGGCTTCAAGGTCATGGCCAGCAATGCCAGCTGCCCCATCGCGGGTATGGCCGACGAGGCGCGCCATTACTACGCGGTGCAGTTCCACCCAGAGGTCACGCACACGGTGCAGGGCGCGGCGCTGCTGACGCGCTTCGTGCGCGAGATCTGCGGCGCGCGCGCCGACTGGGTGATGAGCGACCATGTCGAAGAGGCCATTGCCCGCATCCGCGAGCAGGTAGGCGACGAGGAGGTGATCCTGGGCCTGTCCGGCGGCGTCGACTCATCGGTGGCCGCCGCGTTGATCCACCGCGCAATCGGTGACCAGCTCACCTGCGTGTTTGTCGACCACGGCCTGCTGCGCCTTCATGAAGGCGACATGGTCATGGAGATGTTCGAAGGCAAGCTGCACGCCAAGGTCATCCGCGTCGATGCGTCCGAGCTGTTCCTCTCCAAGCTCGCGGGGGTGAGCGAGCCTGAGCAAAAGCGCAAGATCATCGGCGGCCTGTTCGTCGACGTCTTCAAGGCCGAGGCCGCCAAGCTCAAGCAGGCCGGCGGCGGCCACAAGGGTGCAAGCTTTCTGGCCCAGGGCACCATCTACCCCGACGTTATCGAGTCCGGCGGCAAAAAGGCCGTCACCATCAAGAGCCACCACAACGTCGGCGGCCTGCCCGAGCAGCTGGGTCTGAAACTGCTGGAGCCGCTGCGCGACTTGTTCAAGGACGAAGTGCGCGAGCTGGGCGTGGCCCTGGGCCTGCCGCACGCCATGGTCTACCGTCACCCCTTCCCCGGCCCGGGCCTGGGCGTGCGCATCCTGGGCGAGGTGAAGAAGGAATACGCCGACCTGCTGCGCCGCGCCGACGCCATCTTCATCGAGGAACTGCGTGCCTGCATCGACGAAAAAACCGGCAAGAGCTGGTACGACATGACCAGCCAGGCCTTTACCGTCTTCCTGCCCGTGAAAAGCGTCGGCGTGATGGGCGACGGCCGCACCTACGATTACGTGGTGGCGCTGCGCGCGGTGCAGACCAGCGACTTCATGACCGCCGACTGGGCCGAACTGCCGTATACGCTGCTCAAGAAGGTGTCTTCGAGAATCATCAATGAAGTGCGTGGCATTAACCGCGTAACCTACGATGTGTCGAGCAAGCCGCCGGCGACGATTGAGTGGGAATGATTCCGCGTCTGGCACAGCCAGGCACCTGATGGCATGAAATGCCGCTAAGCCCGCGTAATTGCGGGCTTTTTTTTGTTTGTGTTTGGCACGATCTGGCAACGGGAGGAAGCGCCAAGCACCGTTTGAGCATGGCATTAAAGCTGGTATTATGGTTTGGCGATGCCATGATTGATGCCGATACCATGCTGCGTTCTTTTGTGTGTTCATGGTATTAATATTCTATAAGTTACTGTTTCGTAAGAAAAAATACGATAAATTCGAGATTTTTTCAGCATGGTATCGGAGACGAAGAAGGACAAGGTACATGCTGACCGATACCAAGCTGCGCAATCTCAAGCCCAGGGACAAACTCTACAAAGTGAATGACCGGGAAGGTCTCTATGTGGCAGTGACTCCAGCCGGCTCCATCTCGTTCCGTTACAACTACTCAATCAACGGTCGGCAGGAGACCATCACCTTTGGGCGTTATGGTGTCGGTGGCATCACCCTGGCCGAAGCCCGCGAGCTGTTGGGTGACGCCAAGAAGATGGTTGCGGCGGGCAAGTCGCCGGCCAAGGAGAAAGCCCGAGACAAGGCGCGGGTGAAAGATGCAGAGACGTTCGGTGCCTGGGCGGAGAAGTGGCTGCGTGGCTACCAGATGGCCGACTCCACCCGCGATATGCGCCGCTCGGTTTATGAGCGTGAGCTGAAGCCGAAATTCAGCAATCAGAAGCTGGTGGAGATCACCCACGAAGACTTGCGGGCGCTGGCTGATGCCATTGTTGAGCGAGGCGCACCGGCCACCGCCGTTCATGTGCGTGAAATCGTGTTGCAGGTATTTCGCTGGGCCATCGAGCGTGGGCAGAAGGTCGAAAACCCGGCAGAACTGGTGCGCCCAACAAGCATCGCTCGATTCGAGCCACGTGACCGAGCGTTGACGCCAGAAGAAATTGGGCTGATGTACCAGTACATGGAGCGAGTGGGCACAAGCCCAACAAACCGTGCGGCGGCCAAGCTGTTATTGCTGACGATGGTGCGCAAGAGCGAGCTGACCAATGCGACCTGGAGCGAGATCAATTTCAGCGAAGCGTTGTGGACGATTCCAAAGGAGCGGATGAAACGCCGTAACCCGCACCTGGTATTTCTGTCCCAGCAGGCTCTGGATATTTTCATTGCCATGAAAACCTTTGCCGGTGGTTCCGACTTCGTTTTGCCATCACGGTACGACTCGGATGCGCCGATGAGCGCTGCCACACTTAACCAGGTGCTGACGCTGACTTACAAGGCGGCGCAGAAAGATGGGAAGTCACTTACCAAGTTCGGACCGCATGATTTGCGGCGCACAGCCAGCACGCTGTTGCATGAGGCCGGCTACAACACCGACTGGATCGAGAAGTGCCTGGCGCACGAGCAGAAGGGCGTGAGGGCTGTCTACAACAAGGCTGAGTACCGCGAGCAGCGGGCGGCGATGTTGCAGGATTGGGCCGATATGATTGATGAGTGGACTTCGGGAGGCAGTAAGGGTTGATGTTTTTGCTATCTTTGATAGCATTGAAGTTGATGCCGTGAATTTATAAATAAGGCCGCCATTGGCATCGGGCAGGTCAATTACCGATTAGCTGCTTCGCGCAGCTACTCGATGAATAGCAACTATTCATTTGAGAGGTATTGACCCATGCAAAATATAAAGACCCTCATCAACAGGAAGAAGCTCCTGGAGATGATCCCGCTTTCGACACGAACAATTTATAACCTGGAGCAGCGAGGGGATTTTCCACGCCGTATCGCGTTAACCAGTAGAAATGTCGCCTGGGATTTGTCAGAGGTCGAAGAGTGGATTGAGGCACGTAAATCATCGGGTGATCAAGCTGCGCGACCTGGCCCTATAGAGGGCTAGTTATATGGCTCTTGATCTTATGGCGGCTTTCACGGAATTGCCGCCACCCATTGATTATGTTCTGCCTAATATGGTTGCTGGCACTGTTGGTGCTCTTGTGTCGCCTGGTGGGGCTGGTAAATCCATGTTGGCCCTTCAATTGGCTGCACAGATTGCAGGCGGGCCTGATTTACTTGAAATAGGCGAGTTTCCCACCGGGCAAGTGGTCTATCTGCCTGCTGAAGATCCACCGGCCGCTATTCACCATCGTCTGCACGCCCTTGGGGCACACCTCAGCGCAGCGGAACGGCAAGCCGTGGCTGATGGTTTGCTCATTGAACCCTTGATCGGTAAATGCCCAAACATCATGGCTGCTAGCTGGTTCGATGCTCTCAAACGAGCCGCTGAAGGTCGTCGCTTGATGATCTTGGACACTTTGCGGCGCTTCCACATTGAGGAGGAGAACGCTAGCGGGCCGATGGCGCAGGTTGTTGGGCACATGGAGGCCATAGCCGCTGATACAGGCTGCTCCATTGTGTTTCTGCACCACGCGAGTAAAAGCGCAGCCATGATGGGGTCGGGCGATCAACAGCAGGCCAGTCGTGGATCGTCCGTACTGGTTGATAACATCCGTTGGCAATCGTACCTATCCGGCATGACGCAAGGCGAGGCCGAGATACTGGGGGTCGATGATTGTCAGCGTGGGTATTTTGTCCGCTTTGGCGTCAGCAAGGCCAACTATGGCGCACCTTTTCAAGAACTCTGGTTTAGACGGCACGACGGCGGCGTGTTGAAGCCTGCTGTACTGGAGCGGCAGTGCAAGGTGAAAAGGAGACAGCGTGAAGAAGCCTAAGCATGACCTGACCCACGTCCGACATGATCCCGCGCACTGTTTGGCACCTGGCCTGTTCCGCAGCCTCAAGCGTGGCGATCGCAAACGCTGCAAGCTGGACGTGACCTACACCTTTGGCGAGGACGAATCCATGCGTTTCGTCGGATTCGAACCTCTCGGGGCCGATGATATGCGTCTTTTGCAAGGCATCGTGGCCCTTGGCGGCCCGAACGGCATCTTGCTAACCCCGGAACCGACCAGTGAGACGGGGCGACAGCTACGGCTATTCCTTGAACCCCGTTTCGAAGCCATTGAGCAAGACGGCTTGGTGGTTCGTGAGAGCCTGACCAAACTGCTCTCAGAAACGGGCATGACGGATAGCGGCGACAACATCAAGGCGCTCAAAGCCAGCCTGCTGCGCATGTCGAACGTCACCATCCTTGTGACGAAGGGACGGCGGCAAGCCGCGTTCCACCTGATGAGTCATGCTTTTGACGAGACGGACGGCAGGCTATGGGTTGCCCTGAATCCGCGTATTGCCGAAGCGATCCTGGGGCATCGTCCATATGCCCGTATCGACATGGCGGAAGTGCGGGTGCTACAGACTGATCCGGCACGGCTGATGCACCAACGGCTATGCGGCTGGATCGACCCCGGCAAATCCGGGCGCGTGGAACTGGACACGCTTTGCGGCTATGTCTGGCCAGATGAAGCCAATGCCGAAGCTATGAAAAAACGCCGTCAGACTGCCCGGAAGGCACTGGCCGAACTTGCCGCCGTGGGTTGGGTAGTGAACGAATACGCCAAGGGAAAATGGGAGATCAAGAGGCCTGGCCCCACGGCAACTGCACCCGTTTACCGTCGTAACGTTCCCTTGTTACCGTCGTAACGCTCCCCTTCTGCCGTCGTAACGTTCCCCGTCCCAATTTGGAAAACCCAGACGGTGCGCTGCTTTGCGGGCAGTTTGGGAAATCCATCCAAGATTATCTAAAGATAATCCATCATGCGCGGTGCAGCTCGCGCCTTGAGGGCGCGTTCTGACCGGCACTGTTGCAAAGTTAGCGATGAGGCAGCCTTTTGTCTTATTCAAAGGCCTTACATTTCAAAAACTCTGCTTACCAGGCGCATTTCGCCCAGGGGATCACCATAATAAAATGCTGAGGCCTGGCCTTTGCGTAGTGCACGCATCACCTCAATACCTTTGATGGTGGCGTAAGCCGTCTTCATGGATTTAAATCCCAGCGTGGCGCCGATTATCCGTTTCAGTTTGCCATGATCGCATTCAATCACGTTGTTCCGGTACTTAATCTGTCGGTGTTCAACGTCAGACGGGCACCGGCCTTCGCGTTTGAGCAGAGCAAGCGCGCGACCATAGGCGGGCGCTTTATCCGTGTTGATGAATCGCGGGATCTGCCACTTCTTCACGTTGTTGAGGATTTTACCCAGAAACCGGTATGCAGCTTTGCTGTTACGACGGGAGGAGAGATAAAAATCGACAGTGCGGCCCCGGCTGTCGACGGCCCGGTACAGATACGCCCAGCGGCCATTGACCTTCACGTAGGTTTCATCCATGTGCCACGGGCAAAGATCGGAAGGGTTACGCCAGTACCAGCGCAGCCGTTTTTCCATTTCAGGCGCATAACGCTGAACCCAGCGGTAAATCGTGGAGTGATCGACATTCACTCCGCGTTCAGCCAGCATCTCCTGCAGCTCACGGTAACTGATGCCGTATTTGCAGTACCAGCGTACGGCCCACAGAATGATGTCACGCTGAAAATGCCGGCCTTTGAATGGGTTCATGTGCAGCTCCATCAGCAAAAGGGGATGATAAGTTTATCACCACCGACTATTTGCAACAGTGCCCATAGGCTTCATCAGCGCCTGACTGGCGAGCACGATTCCGGCCCTAGCCGCAGGATCGCGCAGGACGACCTAGTTACGAACCAGGCCGAGTGTTCCTGACATCCATCGGCACCATAGTTCTGCTTATCCGGCACGCGCGCGTCAGGGGTGTGGTGAACTACAAAGCAGACCCGTTGAGGTTATCAGTTCGATGCACAATCAGCAGCGCATAAAATATGCACAAGAACAGGAGCACCCTTCGCATTAAGCTGTGGTGGTAACAAGTAGTGCCGGGCTACCATCAGCGAGCATGATGCGCTCCCACAGCATTCGCCTTGGCAGTATGGAAGTTCCTCGCTCCAGTTCGGGCCGGTATCCACCTCGAGTGACCCCAGCCGCCCCTCATGCCAACCGAGCCCATTAAGCGCAGAGTCGGCCGCAACTATCTCGGGGACGCATAAACACGCAGCGATTTACCAAGGAGTTCGGCTAGGTCAATCCGCAATTCCCTTTGCCTGGCCGGAGATGCCGCGAGCAAACAATGTGTCCGGTCGCTACCAGATGGACTTTGTGGGCGGAGGATTGCACCAGACGCTTCAGCGCAGCGTCGTACGATGAATCGGAAGGCCCGGTAAGCAATTGAAGAACCGCTGACCACCTCCCATCCGACAATGCAAGGGTGCCCCGCTCCCAGCGCGACACGGTTGCCTGATCCACACCCATTAATTCAGCTAGGTGACTTTGCTTCATATGACGAAGCAACCGCGCCCTCCGCACCTGCCGCCCCCTGTCATTCGTCAACATTCTTCAGCACCTCAATGTCGTTCGTAGTGAGCCTCATTTTTTCAAGACCGCCGATGATGAGAGCCAGGCCTCGCTCGAATGCCGCGTCCGGACCGCCTTCGTAGACGATTTTCATCGCGCTCTGTAGGCGCGCCGGCATCGTAGACGCTGAGGTGGTCAACTGATCTTCGCCCCGCTCCTCGGCGTCTGCCTCGCTAGCTTGCTGCTCAAGAACAGCGCCGACGGTGAAGTAGCTGATTGCCATCAACGCATAGGTCGCGTCACCTGCCGAAAAGCCAGCATCGCAAAGGAAGCGAAGCTGCGCGTCGGCTTTTTCCATCTGCGGCGCGGCTGGCCGCGTCCCGGCATGAATACGCGCGCCATCGCGATAAGCGAGCAACGCCCGTCGAAAACTGCATGCATTGCCCTTCAGGAACGAACGCCAGTCGTCGTCATCCCTTGGCGTCGAATGCGTGTGATTTATCGTCAGCATGGCTTCGGCAAGTGCGTCGAGCAACGCACGCTTGTTCTTGAAATGCCAGTAGAGCGCTGGCTGTTGCACCCCGAGGCGCTCAGCCAGTCGGCGCGTCGTTAGACCTTCCATGCCCACGTCGTTAAGCAGTTCGAGCGCGGTTCGGATCACGGCCTCGCGTTGGAGCTTGTTCATTCGCGAATTCTCATGTTTGACAGCTTATCATCGATAAGCTTTAATGCGGTAGTTTATCACAGTTAAATTGCTAACGCAGTCAGGCACCGTGTATGAAATCTAACAATGCGCTCATCGTCATCCTCGGCACCGTCACCCTGGATGCTGTAGGCATAGGCTTGGTTATGCCGGTACTGCCGGGCCTCTTGCGGGATATCGTCCATTCCGACAGCATCGCCAGTCACTATGGCGTGCTGCTAGCGCTATATGCGTTGATGCAATTTCTATGCGCACCCGTTCTCGGAGCACTGTCCGACCGCTTTGGCCGCCGCCCAGTCCTGCTCGCTTCGCTACTTGGAGCCACTATCGACTACGCGATCATGGCGACCACACCCGTCCTGTGGATCCTCTACGCCGGACGCATCGTGGCCGGCATCACCGGCGCCACAGGTGCGGTTGCTGGCGCCTATATCGCCGACATCACCGATGGGGAAGATCGGGCTCGCCACTTCGGGCTCATGAGCGCTTGTTTCGGCGTGGGTATGGTGGCAGGCCCCGTGGCCGGGGGACTGTTGGGCGCCATCTCCTTGCATGCACCATTCCTTGCGGCGGCGGTGCTCAACGGCCTCAACCTACTACTGGGCTGCTTCCTAATGCAGGAGTCGCATAAGGGAGAGCGTCGACCGATGCCCTTGAGAGCCTTCAACCCAGTCAGCTCCTTCCGGTGGGCGCGGGGCATGACTATCGTCGCCGCACTTATGACTGTCTTCTTTATCATGCAACTCGTAGGACAGGTGCCGGCAGCGCTCTGGGTCATTTTCGGCGAGGACCGCTTTCGCTGGAGCGCGACGATGATCGGCCTGTCGCTTGCGGTATTCGGAATCTTGCACGCCCTCGCTCAAGCCTTCGTCACTGGTCCCGCCACCAAACGTTTCGGCGAGAAGCAGGCCATTATCGCCGGCATGGCGGCCGACGCGCTGGGCTACGTCTTGCTGGCGTTCGCGACGCGAGGCTGGATGGCCTTCCCCATTATGATTCTTCTCGCTTCCGGCGGCATCGGGATGCCCGCGTTGCAGGCCATGCTGTCCAGGCAGGTAGATGACGACCATCAGGGACAGCTTCAAGGATCGCTCGCGGCTCTTACCAGCCTAACTTCGATCATTGGACCGCTGATCGTCACGGCGATTTATGCCGCCTCGGCGAGCACATGGAACGGGTTGGCATGGATTGTAGGCGCCGCCCTATACCTTGTCTGCCTCCCCGCGTTGCGTCGCGGTGCATGGAGCCGGGCCACCTCGACCTGAATGGAAGCCGGCGGCACCTCGCTAACGGATTCACCACTCCAAGAATTGGAGCCAATCAATTCTTGCGGAGAACTGTGAATGCGCAAACCAACCCTTGGCAGAACATATCCATCGCGTCCGCCATCTCCAGCAGCCGCACGCGGCGCATCTCGGGCAGCGTTGGGTCCTGGCCACGGGTGCGCATGATCGTGCTCCTGTCGTTGAGGACCCGGCTAGGCTGGCGGGGTTGCCTTACTGGTTAGCAGAATGAATCACCGATACGCGAGCGAACGTGAAGCGACTGCTGCTGCAAAACGTCTGCGACCTGAGCAACAACATGAATGGTCTTCGGTTTCCGTGTTTCGTAAAGTCTGGAAACGCGGAAGTCCCCTACGTGCTGCTGAAGTTGCCCGCAACAGAGAGTGGAACCAACCGGTGATACCACGATACTATGACTGAGAGTCAACGCCATGAGCGGCCTCATTTCTTATTCTGAGTTACAACAGTCCGCACCGCTGCCGGTAGCTATTGACTATCCGGCTGCACTAGCCCTGCGTCAGATGGCTCTGATCCAAGGCAAACTGCCAAAATATCTGCTGGCACCGGAAGTCAGCGCCCTGCACCATTATGTTCCGGATCTGCATCGCAGGATGCTGCTGGCTACCCTGTGGAACACCTACATCTGTATTAACGAAGCGCTGGCATTGACCCTGAGTGATTTTTCTCTGGTGCCGCCTTATCACTGTTGAAGGCCACCGCTCATCACGCGTTTGCTGACATTGAGCCCTGCCGGCCGATCGGCCTGAGACTCTCAGCACAGGAGACGGCGGGTGACGAGCGTATACTTTTTCGACGCTTGGTTGCGGTCGCGCTAGGCGTGGCCGCCGACGAACCCGCTGGTGTCGCCCTTGCGGAGCAGCGCAAGGCGGACCTTGCCACGACATCCCCTCGCCCGCCGATCGTCTAAATTCGTCGAGGTTAAGAAATTCCCGCTCCGGCGAGGCCATCACCATCACCGGCGTCAGGTAGTGGACATGGCAGCAGCGCACGCAGGGGCACTGTTGCAAAGTTAGCGATGAGGCAGCCTTTTGTCTTATTCAAAGGCCTTACATTTCAAAAACTCTGCTTACCAGGCGCATTTCGCCCAGGGGATCACCATAATAAAATGCTGAGGCCTGGCCTTTGCGTAGTGCACGCATCACCTCAATACCTTTGATGGTGGCGTAAGCCGTCTTCATGGATTTAAATCCCAGCGTGGCGCCGATTATCCGTTTCAGTTTGCCATGATCGCATTCAATCACGTTGTTCCGGTACTTAATCTGTCGGTGTTCAACGTCAGACGGGCACCGGCCTTCGCGTTTGAGCAGAGCAAGCGCGCGACCATAGGCGGGCGCTTTATCCGTGTTGATGAATCGCGGGATCTGCCACTTCTTCACGTTGTTGAGGATTTTACCCAGAAACCGGTATGCAGCTTTGCTGTTACGACGGGAGGAGAGATAAAAATCGACAGTGCGGCCCCGGCTGTCGACGGCCCGGTACAGATACGCCCAGCGGCCATTGACCTTCACGTAGGTTTCATCCATGTGCCACGGGCAAAGATCGGAAGGGTTACGCCAGTACCAGCGCAGCCGTTTTTCCATTTCAGGCGCATAACGCTGAACCCAGCGGTAAATCGTGGAGTGATCGACATTCACTCCGCGTTCAGCCAGCATCTCCTGCAGCTCACGGTAACTGATGCCGTATTTGCAGTACCAGCGTACGGCCCACAGAATGATGTCACGCTGAAAATGCCGGCCTTTGAATGGGTTCATGTGCAGCTCCATCAGCAAAAGGGGATGATAAGTTTATCACCACCGACTATTTGCAACAGTGCCCCAATCTCGACTATGCTCAATACTCGTGTGCACCAAAGCGAGGTGAGCATGGCGACGGAGGCTCTGTTGCAAAGATTGGCGGCAGTCAGAGGTAGGCTGTCGCTCTGCGCCGATCAGGCGGCTGCTGCGAAATGGTGGTTGAGCATGCCCATGGCCTCCGTCAGCGCCGAGGGCCCAATGCCAAAAGCTCTCTCCACAAGGCGCACCTCGCCCCTGATGCCGGGCTGCAGGCACCAGGGGCGAGCCTGTCCTTTGCGCAGGGCTCGCATGACTTCGAATCCCTTGATCGTGGCATAGGCCGTGGGGATCGATTTGAAACCGCGCACCGGCTTGATCAGTATCTTGAGCTTTCCGTGATCGGCCTCGATCACGTTATTGAGATACTTCACCTGCCGGTGGGCCGTCTCCCGGTCCAGCTTTCCTTCGCGCTTCAATTCGGTGATCGCTGCACCATAGCTCGGCGCTTTGTCGGTATTGAGCGTGGCAGGCTTTTCCCAGTGCTTCAGGCCTCGCAGGGCCTTGCCCAGGAACCGCTTCGCTGCCTTGGCGCTGCGGGTCGGCGACAGGTAGAAATCGATCGTGTCGCCCCGCTTGTCGACTGCCCGGTACAGGTAGGTCCACTTGCCCCGCACCTTGACGTAGGTTTCATCCAGGCGCCAGCTCGGATCAAAGCCACGCCGCCAGAACCAGCGCAGCCGCTTCTCCATCTCCGGGGCGTAGCACTGGACCCAGCGATAGATCGTCGTATGGTCGACCGAAATGCCGCGTTCCGCCAGCATTTCCTCAAGGTCGCGATAGCTGATCGGATAGCGACAATACCAGCGCACCGCCCACAGGATCACATCACCCTGGAAATGGCGCCACTTGAAATCCGTCATCGTTCCGTCCGTCCAATCTCCGCCAAGCATGCTCAAGCTTCACGATTTTTGCAACAGAGCCCACACGAGTATTGAGCATAGTCGAGATTGGTGCAGATCACTTCTGATATTGAACTGTCAGGAGCTGGCTGCACAACAGCCATTACGCCCAATCAACTGGTGCAGTCGTCTTCTGAAAATGACATTTGGTATCTCTCATAAACGGATGTTTTTGAGAGAACTATCTTCGGCCTTCACACGCACGAAAGGCGGCGAAGCTCCGCCGTTAATCCGTCCGCCGGAGATCTCGCCCAGGCAGGCTGAAGGCCGAGCAAGCCTGACAGGCCCGAAAAGCCCGGCACGGGCGTCGGCGGCGATGACGGCGGCGGCATTATCCAGGGTTGATGATGGAAGTGGAGGATATCGACAACCTCTCGCGCAACCAAGACATCGCGGTCGGACTGCAAGTGATCTTGAAGCCACGGGCCCGTCCCACCCCGACATGGACCTCGATGCCCGAACGGACGTTAGATTTCGAGTTCTAGGCGTTCTGCGATGAAGGTTGGATCCCAGCCGGGATTGAAAGTGTCGACGTGGGTGAATCCGAGCCGCTCGTATAGGCCACGCAGGTTCGGGTGGCAGTCGAGCCGCAGCTTGGCGCACCCCTGCGTTCGCGCGGCATGGCGGCAAGCCTCGATCAGCGCGGAGCTGACACCCCGGCCCGCATGTGTCCGTCGCACCGCGAGCTTGTGCAGATATGCGGCCTCCCCCTTGAGGGCGTCGGGCCAGAACTCGGGATCCTCGGCCGACAAGGTGCAACAGCCGACGATGCCGTCGCTGCAACTCGCGACTAGGAGCTCGGATCTCAGGACGAAGGTCTCCGCGAATGTCCGGTCGATCCGCGCGACGTCCCAGGCGGGCGTTCCCTTGGCGGACATCCACGCCGCAGCGTCGTGCATCAGCCGCACAACCTCGTCGATATCACCCGAGCAGGCGACCCGAACGTTCGGAGGCTCCTCGCTGTCCATTCGCTCCCCTGGCGCGGTATGAACCGCCGCCTCATAGTGCAGTTTGATCCTGACGAGCCCAGCATGTCTGCGCCCACCTTCGCGGAACCTGACCAGGGTCCGCTAGCGGGCGGCCGGAAGGTGAATGCTAGGCATGATCTAACCCTCGGTCTCTGGCGTCGCGACTGCGAAATTTCGCGAGGGTTTCCGAGAAGGTGATTGCGCTTCGCAGATCTCCAGGCGCGTGGGTGCGGACGTAGTCAGCGCCATTGCCGATCGCGTGAAGTTCCGCCGCAAGGCTCGCTGGACCCAGATCCTTTACAGGAAGGCCAACGGTGGCGCCCAAGAAGGATTTCCGCGACACCGAGACCAATAGCGGAAGCCCCAACGCCGACTTCAGCTTTTGAAGGTTCGACAGCACGTGCAGCGATGTTTCCGGTGCGGGGCTCAAGAAAAATCCCATCCCCGGATCGAGGATGAGCCGGTCGGCAGCGACCCCGCTCCGTCGCAAGGCGGAAACCCGCGCCTCGAAGAACCGCACAATCTCGTCGAGCGCGTCTTCGGGTCGAAGGTGACCGGTGCGGGTGGCGATGCCATCCCGCTGCGCTGAGTGCATAACCACCAGCCTGCAGTCCGCCTCAGCAATATCGGGATAGAGCGCAGGGTCAGGAAATCCTTGGATATCGTTCAGGTAGCCCACGCCGCGCTTGAGCGCATAGCGCTGGGTTTCCGGTTGGAAGCTGTCGATTGAAACACGGTGCATCTGATCGGACAGGGCGTCTAAGAGCGGCGCAATACGTCTGATCTCATCGGCCGGCGATACAGGCCTCGCGTCCGGATGGCTGGCGGCCGGTCCGACATCCACGACGTCTGATCCGACTCGCAGCATTTCGATCGCCGCGGTGACAGCGCCGGCGGGGTCTAGCCGCCGGCTCTCATCGAAGAAGGAGTCCTCGGTGAGATTCAGAATGCCGAACACCGTCACCATGGCGTCGGCCTCCGCAGCGACTTCCACGATGGGGATCGGGCGAGCAAAAAGGCAGCAATTATGAGCCCCATACCTACAAAGCCCCACGCATCAAGCTTTTGCCCATGAAGCAACCAGGCAATGGCTGTAATTATGACGACGCCGAGTCCCGACCAGACTGCATAAGCAACACCGACAGGGATGGATTTCAGAACCAGAGAAAGAAAATAAAATGCGATGCCATAACCGATTATGACAACGGCGGAAGGGGCAAGCTTAGTAAAGCCCTCGCTAGATTTTAATGCGGATGTTGCGATTACTTCGCCAACTATTGCGATAACAAGAAAAAGCCAGCCTTTCATGATATATCTCCCAATTTGTGTAGGGCTTATTATGCACGCTTAAAAATAATAAAAGCAGACTTGACCTGATAGTTTGGCTGTGAGCAATTATGTGCTTAGTGCATCTAACGCCGGAGTTAAGCCGCCGCGCGTAGCGCGGTCGGCTTGAACGAATTGTTAGACATCATTTACCAACTGACTTGATGATCTCGCCTTTCACAAAGCGAATAAATTCTTCCAAGTGATCTGCGCGTGAGGCCAAGTGATCTTCTTTTTGTCCCAGATAAGCTTGCTTAGCTTCAAGTAAGACGGGCTGATACTGGGCAGGTAGGCGTTTTATTGCCCAGTCGGCAGCGACATCCTTCGGCGCGATTTTGCCGGTTATTGCGCTGTACCAAATGCGGGACAACGTAAGCACTACATTTCGCTCATCGCCGGCCCAGTCGGGCTGCGAGTTCCATAGCTTCAAGGTTTCCCTCAGCGCCTCGAATAGATCCTGTTCAGGAACCGGGTCAAAGAATTCCTCCGCTGCCGGACCTACCAAGGCAACGCTATGTTCTCTTGCTTTTGTAAGCAGGATAGCTAGATCAATGTCGATCATGGCTGGCTCGAAGATACCCGCAAGAATGTCATTGCGCTGCCATTCTCCAAATTGCAGCTCGCGCTTAGCCGGATAACGCCACGGGATGATGTCGTCATGCACGACAAGGGTGACTTCTATAGCGCGGAGCGTCTCGCTCTCGCCAGGGAAAGCCGAAGCCTCCATAAGATCATTGAGCAATGCTCGCCGCGTCGTTTCATCAAGCTTTACGGCCACAGTAACCAACAAATCAATATCGCTGTATGGCTTCAGGCCGCCATCCACTGCGGAGCCGTACAAATGCACGGCCAGCAACGTTGATTCCAGATGGCGCTCAATGACGCTTAGCACCTCTGATAGTTGGTTCGAAATTTCGATGGTCACCGCTTCCCTCATGATGTCTAACGCCTGAAATAAGCCGTGCCGCGAAGCGGCATCGGCTTGATTGAATTGTTAGACGGCAAACTCGAGCCAATACTTGTGCAGGCCAACAATATTAGACGAGCACAGCATGGGCATTGCCGCTTTGATCTTCTCCAGTGACCAATTCCACCACTCCATCTCCAGAAGCAATGAAATTTCCTCATCGGTGAAGCGTTTCTTAATCTTCTTAGCGGGATTGCCGCCAACGATAGCGTAAGGCTCCACATCTTTTGTCACCAACGAGCGGCTGCCTATCACCGCACCGTGCCCGATCTTGATTCCGGGCATGACCATTGCCTCAGAGCCGATCCAAACGTCATTGCCAATGACAGTATTACCTGCTTTTTGGAAGGCATCGAGTGCGCTTGAGAATGCAGGTTCTTCCTGCATATAAAAGAACGGGAAAGATGATGCCCAGTCGTACCGATGCCCCTGATTGCCAGCCATGATAAAGGAAGCCCCACTCCCGATAGAGCAGAAACTACCGATGATCAACTTATCAACGTCATCACGGTCCGGAAACAGATACCGTGCGCAGTCATCGAATGAGTGCCCATGATAGTAGCCAGAGTAATAGCTGTACCGCCCAACTTTGATATTGGGGTTCTTCACTTGCTCAGAAAGCAGCTTGCCTTTGAAGGGGCTATCAAAGTAGTTGGTCATAAGAGATCCCGCGGTCTGTGACTTTGCCGTCTAACTTTGTTTTAGGGCGACTGCCCTGCTGCGTAACATCGTTGCTGCTCCATAACATCAAACATCGACCCACGGCGTAACGCGCTTGCTGCTTGGATGCCCGAGGCATAGACTGTACAAAAAAACAGTCATAACAAGCCATGAAAACCGCCACTGCGCCGTTACCACCGCTGCGTTCGGTCAAGGTTCTGGACCAGTTGCGTGAGCGCATACGCTACTTGCATTACAGCTTACCAACCGAACAGGCTTATGTCCACTGGGTTCGTGCCTTCATCCGTTTCCACGGTGTGCGTCACCCGGCAACCTTGGGCAGCAGCGAAGTCGAGGCATTTCTGTCCTGGCTGGCGAACGAGCGCAAGGTTTCGGTCTCCACGCATCGTCAGGCATTGGCGGCCTTGCTGTTCTTCTACGGCAAGGTGCTGTGCACGGATCTGCCCTGGCTTCAGGAGATCGGAAGACCTCGGCCGTCGCGGCGCTTGCCGGTGGTGCTGACCCCGGATGAAGTGGTTCGCATCCTCGGTTTTCTGGAAGGCGAGCATCGTTTGTTCGCCCAGCTTCTGTATGGAACGGGCATGCGGATCAGTGAGGGTTTGCAACTGCGGGTCAAGGATCTGGATTTCGATCACGGCACGATCATCGTGCGGGAGGGCAAGGGCTCCAAGGATCGGGCCTTGATGTTACCCGAGAGCTTGGCACCCAGCCTGCGCGAGCAGCTGTCGCGTGCACGGGCATGGTGGCTGAAGGACCAGGCCGAGGGCCGCAGCGGCGTTGCGCTTCCCGACGCCCTTGAGCGGAAGTATCCGCGCGCCGGGCATTCCTGGCCGTGGTTCTGGGTTTTTGCGCAGCACACGCATTCGACCGATCCACGGAGCGGTGTCGTGCGTCGCCATCACATGTATGACCAGACCTTTCAGCGCGCCTTCAAACGTGCCGTAGAACAAGCAGGCATCACGAAGCCCGCCACACCGCACACCCTCCGCCACTCGTTCGCGACGGCCTTGCTCCGCAGCGGTTACGACATTCGAACCGTGCAGGATCTGCTCGGCCATTCCGACGTCTCTACGACGATGATTTACACGCATGTGCTGAAAGTTGGCGGTGCCGGAGTGCGCTCACCGCTTGATGCGCTGCCGCCCCTCACTAGTGAGAGGTAGGGCAGCGCAAGTCAATCCTGGCGGATTCACTACCCCTGCGCGAAGGCCATCGGTGCCGCATCGAACGGCCGGTTGCGGAAAGTCCTCCCTGCGTCCGCTGATGGCCGGCAGCAGCCCGTCGTTGCCTGATGGATCCAACCCCTCCGCTGCTATAGTGCAGTCGGCTTCTGACGTTCAGTGCAGCCGTCTTCTGAAAACGACACCTTTGAACAACTTACGGCGTGACGCTGCCAATGTTTGGCATGGCACATAAGGGTTATCTTTTTGGGCTAGGCACTTATAAGCCGACCTTTTGAGCTATGAGCCACCAGCGATAAACTGGCACTTTGAGGCATGCCCAAAGGAGCCCGCAAGTATGCGCAGGACGAAGCCAGTAGCCGCGCCGATGGTGGCGCGGGTCTATCTGCGCGTCAGCACCGACGCGCAGGACTTGGAACGCCAAGAGGCGATCACTACGGCCGCGAAGGCCGCCGGCTACTACGTCGCCGGCATCTACCGTGAGAAGGCATCCGGCGCACGCGCCGACCGGCCTGAGCTGCTGCGCATGATCGGCGACCTACAGCCCGGCGAGGTGGTCATTGCCGAGAAGATCGACCGCATCAGCCGCCTACCTTTGCCCGAGGCCGAGCGCCTGGTGGCCTCGATACAGGCCAAAGGCGCACGCCTGGCCGTCCCTGGCGTGGTCGATCTATCCGACCTGGCGGCCGAGGCCCAGGGCGTCGCCAAGATCGTGCTGGAAGCCGTGCAGATCATGCTTTTTCGCCTGGCCTTGCAGATGGCCCGCGACGACTACGAGGACAGGCGCGAACGCCAGCGCCAAGGCATTGAGTTGGCCCGCCAGGCCGGGCGGTACAAGGGCCGCCGTGCTGATCCGAAGCGCCGCGCCCAAGTTGTCGCGCTGCGCAAGTCCGGCTACAGCATCAACAAGACCGCCGAGCTGGCCGGGTACAGTGCGGCCCAGGTGAAACGGATATGGGCCGAGGTCAGCCAGGCCGAAGCGAAGCAGCACGGCGCGTTCGTGGAGGACGCATTGACGGAAGCCGATGCCCTGGCCGCTGTCGGCCAGGATGAGCGCCAGGAGGAAAGGGCATGAAGAAGCCGAACCAAGACGACGAGCCGTTTTTCATCACCGAGGAGATTGCGGCCGAAATGATCGCCGGCGGCTATGAGTTCGAGCTGCCGCCCATTCCTTGCACCATCCGCCTACGCGACGTGCTGGAGCGCATGACCGATGCTGAGCTAGCATTGCAGCCGGGCGAGATCGCCGACCAGGAGCGTGAACGCTGCCGGCGCAAGCCGTGTTCAACCTCATGATCTGGTCATGGTATTTTTCATGGCACTGAGCCTGATAGTTCTTGCAAATTGTTGTCACTAAAGGGTTTTGTGTGCTTGTTTACAATCGAGTGGGAGTGACGGGCACTGGCTGGCAATGTCTAGCAACGGCAGGCATTTCGGCTGAGGGTAAAAGAACTTTCCGCTAAGCGATAGACTGTATGTAAACACAGTATTGCAAGGACGCGGAACATGCCTCATGTGGCGGCCAGGACGGCCAGCCGGGATCGGGATACTGGTCGTTACCAGAGCCACCGACCCGAGCAAACCCTTCTCTATCAGATCGTTGACGAGTATTACCCGGCATTCGCTGCGCTTATGGCAGAGCAGGGAAAGGAATTGCCGGGCTATGTGCAACGGGAATTTGAAGAATTTCTCCAATGCGGGCGGCTGGAGCATGGCTTTCTACGGGTTCGCTGCGAGTCTTGCCACGCCGAGCACCTGGTCGCTTTCAGCTGTAAGCGTCGCGGTTTCTGCCCGAGCTGTGGGGCGCGGCGGATGGCCGAAAGTGCCGCCTTGCTGGTTGATGAAGTACTGCCTGAACAACCCATGCGTCAGTGGGTGTTGAGCTTCCCGTTTCAGCTGCGTTTCCTGTTTGCCAGCCGGCCCGAGATCATGGGGTGGGTGCTGGGCATCGTTTACCGCGTCATTGCCACGCACCTGGTCAAGAAAGCGGGCCATACCCACCAAGTGGCCAAGACGGGCGCGGTCACCCTGATCCAGCGTTTTGGATCGGCGCTCAATCTGAATGTTCACTTCCACATGCTGTTTCTCGACGGTGTGTATGTCGAGCAATCCCACGGCTCAGCGCGTTTCCGCTGGGTCAAGGCGCCGACCAGCCCAGAGCTCACCCAGCTGACGCACACCATCGCCCACCGGGTGGGTCGCTATCTGGAACGGCAAGGCCTGCTGGAACGGGATGTCGAAAACAGCTATCTGGCCTCGGATGCGGTGGATGACGACCCGATGACACCCCTGCTGGGGCACTCGATCACTTACCGTATCGCTGTCGGTTCACAGGCGGGGCGAAAGGTGTTCACTTTGCAAACTCTGCCGACCAGTGGTGATCCGTTCGGTGACGGGATTGGCAAGGTAGCCGGGTCCAGCCTGCACGCCGGCGTGGCGGCCAGGGCCGATGAACGCAAGAAGCTCGAACGGCTGTGCCGGTACATCAGCCGCCCGGCGGTATCCGAGAAGCGGCTGTCGTTAACACGAGGCGGCAACGTGCGCTACCAGCTCAAGACGCCGTACCGGGACGGCACCACGCACGTCATTTTCGAACCATTGGATTTCATTGCAAGGCTGGCCGCCCTGGTACCGAAGCCCAGAGTCAACCTAACCCGCTTCCACGGGGTGTTCGCACCCAACAGTCGGCACCGGGCGTTGGTCACGCCGGCAAAACGGGGCAGGGGCAACAAGGTCAGGGTGGCTGATGAACCGGCAACACCAGCACAACGGCGAGCGTCGATGACATGGGCGCAACGGCTCAAGCGTGTTTTCAATATCGACATCGAGACCTGCAGCGGCTGCGGCGGCGCCATGAAAGTCATCGCCTGCATTGAAGACCCTATAGTGATCAAGCAGATCCTTGATCACCTGAAGCACAAAGCCGAAACCAGCGGGACCAGGGCGTTACCCGAAAGCCGGGCGCCACCGGCTGAGCTGCTCCTGGGTCTGTTTGACTGACGAGCCTGAAGGCCAACGATACCAATCAAAATGCTGCGTTCACAGCGCCGCGGCAGGGATCCGCCGTGCTGGTTGTCGGAAAAGGAGCCGCTAGTGGGAAAGAGGAGGGTAAATTTTCAGCGTTGCTGGCTCCCCGTCAGCCGGATTGGGTTGCATCGCAGGGGTGTCGAAAGAGTCAACTGCGGTCCAAAGCTGTTGGACTTGGGTGAAAAGGGCGTTTATTCTTCCTATACGTTGTCGGCAGCGGGCCAAAAAGGAATACGTCCATGCCCATCGAGGTGAAACCGGCTGTGAGCGCGGGTTCAAGCATATAGCCCGACAGGCGCGTATCCTTGCCGATCACGACACGATGGCGGTGGTCACCGCGACGAAAGACACGGCCAGCCGCCATGCCGACGCGCAAGGCGGTTTCCGCCGTCATCGCGCCTTCGTTGGCTTTGCCACGAATACCGTCTGTGCCGAAATATTTGCGCACCATAAGGTCGATTATCCTGTCGTCGGGTCGCCCTCAAAGGGGACATGCCTGCTGAACCGCGAATATAGAGAAATATCCCGAATGTGCAGTTAACGAATTCTTGCGGTTTCTTTCAGCGCCGCCAATACCGCCAGCCCGTCGCGCAAGGGGCGCGGCTCGTGTGTGCGGATGAAGTCAGCTCCACCTGCGGCGGCGGCAAGCTCTGCAGCGAGTGTCGCGGCCCCGACATCCCCCGGACCACGGCCTGTGAGCGCGCGCAGAAAGGATTTGCGCGAAACAGACAGAAGCACCGGCAAATCGAAGCGCAGCCGCAATTCATCGAACCGCGCCAGCACCGAGAGCGAGGTTTCGGGAGCAGCCCCCAGAAAAAACCCCATGCCGGGATCAAGGACAAGGCGGTTGCGTTTGATACCGGCACCCGTCAGCGCCGCGATGCGCGCGTCAAAGAACGCCGCAATGTGATCCATGATGTCGCCAGCGGGTGCCTCGCGCCGATCTGCCTGCCCGTCTTGCACCGAATGCATAACGACGAGTTTGGCAGATGATTTCGCCAATTGCGGATAGAACGCAGCGTCTGGAAAACCGCGAATATCATTGAGATAGGCCACACCACGCGACAAGGCATAGGCTTGCGTCGCGGGTTGATAACTGTCGAGCGAGACGGGAATGCCATCTGCCTTGAGCGCGTCCAGCACCGGCGCGATACGCGCGATTTCTGTGTCGGACGAAACAGGCGCGGCGTCGGGATTGCTGGATGCCGGACCGAGGTCGATCACATCTGCCCCCTCGGCCATCAGCTTACGCGCCTGCGCAATGGCTGCGTCTGGCGCCAGATACCGGCCTCCATCGGAGAAACTGTCCGAGGTTATGTTGACGATGCCGAAAATGATGAGCGATTTATTCATGGGGGCTTCTATAATAATAATAATCGAGCATGAGTCTCATACGGATGCTCGGGTCGAAAGGGAATCCCCAGGCGAGTAACCTGTTTGCGGTGATCCATTAGCTGCAGGAGCAGAAGAGCATACATCTGGAAGCAAAGCCAGGAAAGCGGCCTATGGAGCTGTGCGGCAGCGCTCAGTAGGCAATTTTTCAAAATATTGTTAAGCCTTTTCTGAGCATGGTATTTTTCATGGTATTACCAATTAGCAGGAAAATAAGCCATTGAATATAAAAGATAAAAATGTCTTGTTTACAATAGAGTGGGAGTGAATTGACGTCCTTCGGGGACTATCGCCAGCTATCGAAAAACTGACGTAACGTGTTGATTTAAAAGGAAATACGTCACGGCTTCTATCGATGGCTATCGCCGACCAGCGAAATGGGTTGACGGTAGAGCTGACGGTAAGAACCGGGGGGCGGATCAAGACCCTCCCGTTTACTATTGAGACCAAAACGGTCTTTGACGGTAAAGCGCTCCTCTGGAAAGCTTGTTTCATGCGGCTTTCCGGGCATCGACGGGTCTCCTGACCCCTGACGGTAAAAGCCGTCACGAAACAGGAGGAAAACCTCGATGCTTACCGACACAGCACTGCGCAATCTGAAGCCTAAGTCGTTGACCTATAAGGCTTCTGACCGGGATGGGATGTACGTGACGGTATCGACCGCCGGTACCGTCACCTTCCGCTACGATTACCGTCTCAACGGGCGCCGTGAGACCCTGACCATCGGCCGCTATGGCCCCGGTGGCATCTCGCTGGCCCTTGCCCGTGAAAAGCTTCTAGACGCCAAAAGGACCGTCGCTGCGGGCCGTTCCCCGGCGTTGGAAAAGCAGCGCGAGAAGCGTCGGCTGACCGCCGCCAAGAACTTCGGGGACGTCGCCGTGAAATGGCTGGCTGACGCCCGTATGGCCGACAGCACGCGCGCGATGCGCAAGCATGTCGTCGACCGAGACATCCTGCCGGTGTTCCAGAACCGGCTGCTCAACGAGATCACCGCCGATGACCTGCGGGCTCTGTGCAACAAGGTGAAGGCGCGCGGAGCGCCTGCCACTGCCGTGCATGTCCGTGACATCGTGAAGCAGGTCTATGCGTTCGCCATCCTGCATGGTGAGAAGGTGGACAACCCGGCCAACGACGTGGCTGCGGCCTCGATCGCGACCTTCGTTCCGAAAGACCGGGCGCTGTCGCCGGCCGAAATCCGGCTGGCGTTCCATCAGTTGGAGTCCATCGCGACCTATCCGACGATCCGCTTGGCGCTGCGCATGGTCCTGCTGACCCTGGTGCGCAAGAGCGAATTGATCGAGGCCACGTGGAGGGAGATCGACTTCGAGAAAGCAACCTGGACGATTCCGAAGGAGCGCATGAAGGGGCGCAACCCGCACGTGGTCTATCTGTCGCGGCAGGCCCTGGACATCCTCGTGGCGTTGCATACCTGTGCCGCTGGCTCCAAGTTCGTGCTGCCCTCGCGTTACGAGCCGATCCGTTGCATGTCCCATGCGACCTTGAACCGCGTCACCCATCTCATCGTCGGGCGGGCCAAGACCGCGGGCCTGCCGCTGGAACCGTTCACCGTCCATGACCTGCGCCGTACCGGCTCGACGCTGCTCAACGAAGTGGGCTTCAACGGTGACTGGATAGAGAAGTGCCTGGCGCATGAGGAAGGGCGCTCCTCGCGCTCGGTCTACAACAAGGCCGAGTACGCAGAGCAGCGGCGCCACATGCTGCAGGAATGGGCGGACATGGTCGATGCCTGGATTGATGGGCGAACCCATGTGCCGAAGCTGCTGCCGGACAACGTGTCGGTCCCGGTGCTCAGTGCAGTTTTGTGAGGGAGAGCCCCATGATGTTTTCATCGGCGCTTCTTGTCGGCGGACAGCGCGGGGTTTACATAGGTGGAAAAAGGCGCACTTTGGGTGATCTTTTCGGGAGTTTTTCAAACCACCAAGCCTTGGCGTTGGTTTATAAATCTGTTATTTTGAGCACTATGGATGCTCAAAATGCAGGAAAACTGAACCAGTTGCTGGCCGAACTGGGCGACACGCGCTTGGTATCCAGCCGCTGGCTACGGGCGCATGGATACTCCAACAGCCTTGTGGCGCGCTACATGGGCAGCGGCTGGCTGGTCTCGCCGGCGCGTGGCGTCTACATGCGCAGGGGCGGGCGGCTGCAATGGGATGGGGTGGTCCGCAGCCTGCAGCTCGGGGAGGGCATGCCGCTGCACGTCGGGGGACGCTTCGCCCTCGGCCTGCAGGGCCATGAGCACTACCTGCGCCTGGGCGATGCCGGGACGATCACGCTGTATGGGCCACGACAGCCGCCGGGCTGGGTGGGCAAGCTTTCACTGGAGCAGCGCTTCGAGTACCCGGGCAAGGGGCCGGTCGACCTCACGGCTGTGCCCGTCACTGCGGAAGTCTCAGGGACGGTGTTGTCGGAAGCGGGCCTGGCTTGGTACTCCGCTGCGCCTGGCGCCGATGCCCTGGTCTGCTCGACGCCCGAGCGGGCCATGCTCGAACTGTGCGATGGCGTATCGGGTGCGGCAGAGGTCTACGAGGCCGATGCGCTGATGCAGGCCATGACCACGTTGCGGCCGCAGCGGGTCGGCCTGCTGCTGCGGCACTGCCGCAGCATCAAGGCGAAGCGGCTGTTCCTGGCCCTGGCTGATCGCCATCGGCATGCGTGGCTGGCGCACATGTCCCTGGAGGGTGTTGATCTGGGCAGAGGCAAGCGTGCGCTCGTGCCCGGCGGACGCCTGCATCCGACCTACCAGATCACCTTGCCGGGAGATCTTGATGAGCACCTGGCTTGACCAATGGGACCGGCGCTATACCGACCGTGTGCGGCTGCTGGTCGAGATCCTGCCGGTGCTGGCGCAGGAGCCGGCTTTTGCGCTCAAGGGCGGCACGGCCATCAACCTGTTCGAGCATGATCTGCCGCGTCTGTCGGTGGACATCGATCTGGCCTGGTTGCCGGTGCATGACTATGCCGAGGACGCGAGGCTGATTGCCGCAGCGCTGGAGCGAATGGCGGATGTACTGCGCGCCCGGCCTTTGCAATTGCAGGTGCAGACTTCGGCGGGCGAGGGTGGGGCAGTCACTCGCTTGGTGGCCAGTCGCGGCCGTGCGCGCGTGCAGATCGAGACGACACCCGTCATGCGTGGAACGGTGCATCCGGTGCGAACCATGGTCGTGCGGCCACGGGTGGAGGAGGCCTTCGGCTTTGCCGAGGTGCAGGTGCTGGCATTCGCCGACCTCTATGCCGGCAAGTTGGCGGCTGCGCTGTCGCGGCAGCACCCGCGCGATCTCTTCGACGTGGGCCTGCTGCTGGAGGATGAACGCGCGGACGAGGGGCTCTGGCGGACCTTTCTCGTTTACCTGACGTGCAGTCCGAAGCCAGCCTGGGAGATGCTGGCACCGCGCGTGCCAGCGGATTTCGAGGCCACTTTCGAGGCCCACTTCAACGGGATGACGTCCGAGCCTATTGGTGTGGCCGCCTTGCTGGAGAGCCGCGAGCGCCTGTTGGCCCGCGTAGCGCATTGGCTGGACGGGCCGTCGTGCGCCTTCCTTCAATCCGTCGAGGATGAGAAGGCCGATCTCAGTTTGATCGGACTGGCCCATGCGGCCGAGTTGCCGGGGGTGCGGCGCAAACTGCACAACCTGGGGCAGCGCACGGCGGCCAAGCGTGCGGCAGATCGCCAGCAGCTTGACGAAACGCTGGCGCGGATTGCTGGTGCCCGATGACGAAGGAGGCTGACGCGATGGTTCACGATTTCACGCTGGTCTACGCACTGGACTCGGACATGGGGTCGCAGGAGGATGTCCTTCGTCAGTTGGCGGGTAGCGACTGCGCCGATGTCTCGGTCGGCTGGGGACGGCCGGGTCATGTCGGTCTTGCTTTCAGCAGGAAGGCGGACGACAGCGATGCTGCGGTCACGCTCGCAATGGCTCAGGCGGCACAGGCGTTGCCGGGGGCGGTGCTGGTCCGGGCGGATGGGGTGTAGTCAGTCGCCGCAAGCGCTTGATGGCGGATTCATCGAACAGGACGGTGCCGACGCAGTCTCACGTCCGGGCCGACCGATGCGCTGGTCTTCACGGATCGAGAGGCTTGCTTGCGGTCATCGATCCAGGCTTCGACTTCTGCCAGATCCCAGACGACGCATCGGGCGGTAAGGCGGAAGCGGCGCGGAAACTCGCCGCGCTGTTCCATTTCGTAGATCGTCGTCTCGGCCAGAGGCACGATCTGGTGCAGTTCGTGGCGGCGGATGGTGCGACGGAAAGGAAGAGGGCTGCTCTGCGAAAACTGGGGCAGAGCCTCGTAGGCTTCGGTGCCTGGCAAGGGAAGCGGCTGGTGAGCGTTTGTGCCGGCTGAATGGGATGTTTGACGTAGCTGTTCCACCTTGGACTCCATGAACGTGCTGTTATGGAGATATGGTGAGGTTCAGTACCTATCGGGACAACTTGCTGCAGCGTGGCCCGGCAAGCGCTGTGCGGCCAAACGCCCCCCGCTTCTCAGCGGCGTCTGTTGCGTCCCGGCCAGGCCAACTGACCCGTCAATTCGGCCAGGCCGCCGTCGTCCTCGACACGGACACCGAAGCGATTCACCTCCACTTCAGGCAGATCTTCGCTGTCGAACCACAGCAGCGACGTGGTGGTATCCGTGCGTGCGTAGTGTCTGGAGAGCTCCCAGAGGTCGAGGCCCTTTTCCCAGTTGTCGAACCAGATGTCTTGTGCAACCTCATCCGTGTCGGCAGCACTGCTGCCTGAAGAACGGAGGCGGTGAGCCACGGAGCCGACGGGGATGGCGGACCTGGGAGATATCCAGGCCCCAGCCTGTCGCAAGCTGGTGGAGCGCGCCGCGTAGCGTACTGCGCCGCGTTCCATGGTCACGAAGGCGCACGGGATGTCACTGAGCGAAGCGAACCGCGACGCTGCGGCAGGGAATGATGTGTGGAACAAGTCCGCCATGCGCTGGATGAGCGCCAGTGACGGTTCCTCGTTGGGCACAAGCGACAGCCATTGTTGATAAGGCATCAGCAATTCAGCGGCGAAGGTGTCGCAAGCAATTTCGTTCGGATGCCGCTTCGCATAGGACCAGGACGGCACTTCTTCGTGGCTCGACTCCAGCGCAAGGACGATGTGCGCAATTTCGTGGCAGATGGTGAAGCGTTGGCGCTCTTCTGTCTCCAGCGAATTCACCGTGATCACGTGCTTGCCATTCGGCTTGGTGATCGTGTAGCCGGACTCTCCCTCACCAAGCTCATCCTGCTTGACCTTGGCATTCGCCGCTACCACATAGGGTGTCAGGTCTTCTCGGATGCCGGACACATCAACCTTCGCAACAAAGGCCCGTGCTTTCTGTCTGACATCCGCTTCATCCATGTTCAGTCGTCCTCGTCCTCGAACGCTCGCTGTATCCGGGCGATCAAAGTCGCGGGATCAGGTCTGGCATTGCCACGATGCCTCACACCTGCTGCAGCAGAAAAGATGTCAATGCTGATGGACGGATCGTTCAGCACGAATTCCACAAGGCGCGGATCGGCCTCCGCATGGTCAACCAGCCACAGCACCAGTGCAGCATCTCTTTCACCTGGTTTAAGTACCTTCAGCAGTTTTTCGACCAAGTCGGCTGAGGGGTTTGTCTTCTCGCCGGACTCCAGCCGGTGGACATAGGCATGGTCCACCGAGGACAGTTGCCCGATTTCGCGCAATGAGAGGGTCCTGCGCTCGCGTAGCGTCTTGAGGGCGACGCCCAGGCCTGTTTGTGACATCCGTTCCGTTCCTTGGACTGAGGCGGACGGCGCGATGCGCCTGTCCCCGCAGCAACTGCGTTATGCGGCACCAAGCCCACCATTTGCAGCCTGGCACCAACTCTGATACATTGTTGTCCAGCCAGACAACAGACGTGGGTTCTTCGAATCCAGCAGGTTGATTTGGCTTGACTCACCCGTTGTCTGCAAGAGCAACGTATTTTGCTTCAGCAGGTGGTCATTGGCAACCCGGCCGGCTGGCCGGGGTCTCGATGGTTCAACTTTAGGGAATTCGCCATGACAGGCAAAAATCAGCATGTAGTTCCTCACCAGGACGGTTGGGCCGTCAAGGGTGCCGGCAATCAGCGGGCAACCTCCGTGCACGACACACAGCAGCAGGCCATTGACGCGGGGCGAGACATCGCGCGCAACCAGCAGTCGGAACTGGTCATCCACCGTCCGGATGGCCGCATCCGTGACAAGGACAGCCACGGCAACGACTCCTTCCCGCCGAAGGGCTGAGTGCAATGACGGGCGTGCCCACCTACCATGTGCTCGCCCTGTCTGGGGGCGGCTATCGCGGCCTGTACACAGCGACGGTCCTGGCCGAGCTCGAAGCCGTGCTGGGCCGCCCCATCGCTTCGCATTTCGATCTGATCTGCGGTACTTCCGCAGGCGGCATGCTGGCCTTGGGGCTGGCAGCAGAAATCCCGGCCATTGAACTCAAGGCGCTGTTCGAGAAGCAGGGCTCCCGCATCTTTGGTTGCCGCAGTCTCGCTCGGCGCCTTCTGGGCTTCTGGTTGACCGCCAAGCACGACTCCGCGGGATTGCGGTCGGTGCTGACCGAGCGCTTCCAAGACGCCACGATCGGCAACTTGAAGCACCGTGTTCTCGTGCCAGCCGTCAACTATTCGACCGGGCGTGGCCAGTTCTTCAAGACGCCTCACCATCCCTCATTCGAGATGGACCACCGCATGAAGATCGTGGATGTGGCGTTGGCGACCGCCGCTGCCCCCGTTTACTTTCCGCTGGCGCGCAACGACCGTGGCGTCTTTGCGGATGGGGGTCTGGTCGGCAACGCGCCCGGACTGTTCGGGCTTCACGAAGTCAATACGTTCCTCGCGCCTAAACAGAGTGCGCTGGTTCGGGTGCTGTCCATCGGCACGATGACGATCGGCGCAACGGTCCGCGGTGGCGCCAGCCTTGACCGAGGATTCGGCAAGTGGCGCGGGGGGCTCTTCGACCTGGTGATCTCCGCCCAGGAGTCGTCGGTGGACTACATGCTGCGACAGGCCTTGGGTGGCAACTACTTCCAGATCGACGACAAGGCCACGCCCGATCAAAGCAAGGACGTAAAAGCACTGGACCGTGTGTCCATCGGTGCCACGAACACGCTGAAGGACCGCGGCAGCCACGCTGCACAGCGCGCACTGGGCGACCCTCTGTTCCAACCGTTTCGAGCGCACCAGGCCGGCGCACCTACCTTCTATCACGGCCCCAACAAGAATGTGCCGGAGGCCGCATGCTGAACCTGAGTCCGCTTTTCTTCACCACGGTCGATGACGAATCCTGCATGCATGAAGAGCTGAATCTGTCAGTTGAACAACGTGCCTGGATCGCCAGCGCTCGCAACGATGTCAGAAACTGCCTGCGCACCGGCATCCCGCGCGTTTTGCGCGAACGCGGGTATACGGACGACGTGCCGCAGCCGCGCTTTTTCACGCAAGGATCGTGGGCGTACAAGACCTTGAACGCTCCTGCACAGCGCCCCCAGCAAGCGGATGTCGATGATGGCTGCTATCTCCCACTGAGCTTCGTCTCGCAGACGAAGCGCCCCAGCAGGGCCACGACGGTGTTCTTTGCCGCCGCCGAAGAAGCCTTGAAGCCGCTGGTCCAAGAGAAGCACTGGAAGCTGGTCACCGACAAGCCGACATGCGTCCGGATCGTCATTGCGGCCTATGCCCACATCGACGTTCCGCTGTACGCCATCCCCGATGAAGAGTTCGTCACGCTCGCGAAGGCCTCGATGGAGCGATACGGTTACGACTCGCTGACGGAGGCGGTGAACATGGCAGAGCGGGATGCCTGGACGGCACTGCCCGCAGACAAGGTGCTCCTGGCTCACCGCGAGTGCAACTGGATGCCCTCCGATCCCAGACCTGTCAAGGAATGGTTCTTGGGCGAAGTGGAGGCCAAGGGCGAACAGTTCCGCCGTGTGATTCGCTACTTGAAAGCGTTCCGCGATTGGCGGTGGTCCAGCGGCGGACCCGCCTCCATCCTGTTGATGGCTGCGGCGGCACCACTGTTCGAGAAGCGGGATCGGCGCGACGACCTGGCGCTGCTGGACGTCGTGGCGGCCCTGCCGGCCAAGCTGCGTGCAGGGGTGAACAACCCCGTGGATGAGTCGGAGTCGCTCACGGTGCGACTCGGCAAAGAGGGCGTCGAAGAAGCGGCGAAGGCGTTTGAAGCATTGGAGAAGGTGCTGCGCGGTGCAACTGACGCCGGCAGTCCTTCACAGGCCTGCATCTGGATGCAAGGCGAGTTCGGCCCGCGCTTCCCGAATGAACCGGCTCGGGTCAAGGTGGTATCCGTTGCAGCCACCATCGCCGCAGCGCCGGCCACGGCTGGTCCGAGCGAATTGGTCGGGCGAACGAAGGCGGGATGAGCAGCGTTGCCGCAGTCGCGGACGTGATCGAAGCCTTTGAGCGGCGAGGCTTCGAGTTCGTCGGCAAGACGGAAGACGGCTGGTTCAAGCTGCGGGGGCTGTTGATCCCTTGCGGCGCGGTCGATGGCATTGCATGCGAGGTTCAGCTCGACCCTGCCTTCTTCGACCTGCCTCGCATCCGGCTGCTTGAAATCCCGCCTGAACTGCCCAAGGCGGTTCCTCATCTTGGTGCGGATGGCAGCCTTTGCTATTTGGCCAAGGGGACCGTGGTATTGGACATCTACGATCCAGTCGGGCAGTCCTTGGCATGTCTGCAACGCGCGTCCGCCGTGCTGGGGCGAATATTGAAAGGCGAGATGATCGAAGACCTCGCCGAAGAATTTTTTGCCTACTGGAGCGGCTGGCTTTGCTTCGTGGACATGCAAGGCGAAGATCTGGGCCGGCAGAACTGTATCGTTGCGCAAGCCCATGGCAATCCGCTCTGGTTCATCACCGACAACGAAGAACGAACAACCAAAAAGCTGCATTCGCTCGGCTACCAGGTCACCGATAGAACGGTGCTGACCTACCGAGTCAAGACGACCGCTCAACCCCGGCCGCTGACCAGCCACTGGCCTCCCGAAACCGTGGGGGACGTGTTGGCTTGGCAAAGCACCCTGGACCCTCGGTGTCGGCGCAAGATTCACGAACGTATCAAGGAGGGGCAAAGCAAGAAGGCCAATGGTGTCCTCATCGTCATCGAGTCGCCATTGATGACGTATGGCTTTGTTGTGCTCTTTGACCACCAACCGTTGACGCACAAAGCCAAGCTCGCTGATCGCAGAGATTCAACCTTTGGACTGAAGGTGATGCCCGTCTCTGTGATCCGGATCGATGACCGGTATCTGGCCCAGCGCAACATTCCCAAGTTGAGAACGCTGGCGGGGAAACGAATCGCCCTTGTGGGGTGCGGCACGATCGGCGGATACCTCTCGGACATGCTGGTCAAGGCCGGGGCGGGCACATGCGGCGGAAAACTCACGCTGGTGGATTTCGACGCACTCCTTCCACAGAACATCGGGCGGCATCGCCTCGGATTTCCGGACCTGCTGTCGAACAAGGCCGAGGCCATGGCGCAGGAACTCAAGCGCTTGTCGCCAGGCGCCGAGGTTCACGCGCTTCCTGTAGATGTCAGACAGGCTCAATTGGGAAAGCTTGACCTGCTCATCGATGCCACCGGCGAAGAATCCCTCGGGCACTGGCTGTGCGGCCGCTATCGGGCGCCCACCCCCATGCTTTCTGTCTGGATCGAAGGGCCTGGAACAGCTGTGCGGGCGCTCCTGAGAACGACCGCGTCGGGTGCGTGCTACCGGTGCTTATGGCACAGCCACAGAAGAGGCGAACTTCGCTCGACCGTTGATGCTCTACCGAACATCTTGGCAGGCCATGGGTGCGAGGGCTTGTATGTGCCATTTCCGGCTTCGGTGTCGGTGCAGGCTGCCAGCCTGGGCGCTGATATGGCCCTTGATTGGATCAACGGCGCCCACTCTCCTGCGTTACGAACCCGGCTGATCGATCAGACCCATCAGCTGGCCACGTCCGACTGCGATCCTCAGCGAGATCGGGATTGCCCTCTATGCAATTCCTAGGTTCCTGGGCAACTGGCGGCAAAGGCACGTTGCTGCATTTTTCGGCAGGTACGCTGCAGACATTCAATCAGCATATTCAGGGCACTGATGCCGACTGCGAAGCTGGTGGGCTTTTGCTTGGCTCCGTGCATGGAGGCCACTTGCTCATTGAGCAAGCGACGGTTCCCACGGCTTGGGACAAGCGGTTTCGCTACCTGTTCGAGCGGATGCCGTTTGGACACGAAGCCATCGCCTTGTCTCGTTGGACGGCGAGTCAAGGAACGGTGCGCTATCTGGGCGAATGGCATACCCATCCTGAAGATCATCCCCATCCTTCTGGTCTCGACAGATCGGAATGGACCCGACTTTCAGCGCAGCGTCGAGACAAGCGGCCCATGCTCGCTGTCATCGTCGGGCGACAGTCCCTGTATGTCGAACTGGTGCCAAGTACGGGACGCGGTTCAGTGCTGATCCCTGTGGAATAACTGGCAATCGATATGCGGTCGTTCCGGCGTACCGCCGCCAGGCTCGCGGGCTGCGCCCCGGGTTTCGTGCCGCATCCCGGCTATCCGGCTTTGATCCTTGACGTCTGCGCGGCGTTGCCGCTGCGCGCTTCGCTTGCCAGTGCAATGCGGGCGGGGTGTGGGCTGGCTTGCTGTTCCCTTCATCCTTGCACACCGTTCTCGCGGTCAAGGTCTGCGCGCACTCGTGCGCTTGCGGCCTGGCGGCCGTCGTTGAACCTGTGACAGCTGCGCTGCGGCGTGCCGGTTCCGGTCTCGGGCAATACCGCCCGATCACTGGAGTTCGCCATGTCGCACGATCTGTTCTCTTCCCTCGATTCCTTCGCTGCCGTTTCTTCTGCTGCTGGTTCATTGCTCGTTCGCGATGTTGCGGGTGAGTACCGCTCGGCCGAGCCTGCCGAAGTGCTGCAGGCGGCGCTGCGGGTGCTGGCAGGCCAGTTGCGCGGGACCGAGATGCTGTCGTCGCCGCAGGCGGTGCGCGACTTCTTGCGCATCAAGCTGGGCACGCTGGAGCACGAGGTGTTTGCGGTGATCCATCTGGATACCCAACACCGGGTCATCGAGTATGTGGAGATGTTCAGGGGCACGGTGAGCCAGACCTCGGTGTACCCGCGCGAGATCGTCAAGGAAGCCCTGGCGCGAAATTCGGCGGCGCTGATTCTGGTGCACAACCATCCGTCGGGTGTGGCCGAGCCGTCGCGGGCGGACGAGATGCTGACGCAGACGCTCAAGAGCGCGCTGTCGCTGGTGGACGTGCGGGTCATCGATCACCTGATCGTGGCCGGGCCGACGATCCTGTCCTTTGCCGAGCGCGGGCTGATCTGAGCCCGCGCAACCGGGAGCCGCATGGGCTCCCGGTTTTTCGTATGCCGTGGACAGCGTGCCATGGCATGGCACGAGACCGTTGCAGGACTGGGGTGGGGCTGGCTTGCTGTTGCACCCAGCGTGCCACGCCGTTCTCGCCGTCAAGGTCGGCGCGCATCGGTGATGCGCTGGCGGCCTGGACGGCCGTCTTCGAACCTTGACCGCTGCGCTGCACCGTGACCCGGAGGCTGCGGGCAATCCCGCCCGGTATTTCTTCTGGAGTTCACCATGAACGCACTCATCAACGACGCGCAGCGCGTGCTGCTGCTGGCCAACGGCCGCGAATCACTGCAGAACGCCGACTTCGATCCGGCGCCCGTGGTCAAGCTGTTCACGCCCGATGCGGGCGCGACCTGGCTGCTGACGGAGATCGATCCTGACGACCATGACCATGCCTTCGGTCTTTGCGACCTGGGCCTGGGCGCACCCGAACTGGGCTGGGTCAGTCTGCAGGAGCTGGCAACCGTGCGGGGACGGCTGGGATTGCCGGTCGAGCGTGATCTGCACTTTCGCGCTGAGAAGCGGCTGAGCGCCTACGCGCGTGATGCGCGGCTGGCCGGGCGGGTCGTCGTCTGACCCGCCATCAGGGCGTCACCGACGCCCTGATCCTCAGGGTTTGAGCAGATCCGGCAGGCAGTCGGCGAATGCCGGCTGGACCTTGCTCATCGGCTTGGTGATGGCTTTATCGCCGGTGAGGACGGCCATCGTCATGGCGGTCATGGTGCTCAGGCCGTTCGAGTTGCGCAGCACCTGCAAGGCCAGGTGCATGGGGAAGCCATCGGCATTGCGTCGCAGGGGATGGATGCCGCCGTGCACGAACGAGTTCATGGCGTTCCAGGAGATGTCCTTGAAGTGGACCAGCATCTGGTGGGCCGCTGCCGGCGTGTCCTGTCCGACGCGTTTGCCGATCTGATCGATCATGTCCTTTGCGCTGGGCAGGTTCTTGGCGGCCTGTTCGGCTTCCAGCGTGAGCGGGGCCGACAGCTTCTCGATCGCGGTCTCGGGGGCCGCATAGATGAGCCACATCGCGCGGGTCAGCGCTTCGAACTGCAGCCGCATCAGGCCGGCAGCCGAGGTCGGCATGCCCAGCGCCATCAAGGCATGCAAGGCCGTGGCGTGTTCCATGGCGACCAGGCACATACCGAGAGCAGCTTCGCCGCGTGGAGAGCCGTCGAACTCGGCGTCGCCCAGCAGTTCGTTGAACCGTTCATGCAGGGCCTTCGAGCGCTGGAGCATGTGTTCCAGGGGATCGTCGGAATCGGCGTGTTCTGTCTCGGACATGGCGTCATCGTAAAGGCCACTTTGCGTTCGGACGTCCCCGGCCCCCTGGGAGATGGCCGGTCGCGCTGTCGTGCGCGTGGCGCATCGAGCCTCGCTGCGCAAGTCTCGCCCGCTTCGGGCTTCCATCGTTCCCTCGCTCCGCTCGGCTGACGCCTCCGGCCCGGCTTGCAGCTTCGGGCCTGCGCGCTTCGCTTGCCGTGCGGTCGGCGTGCAGTGCGGCCGTTGCCTGGTGAGCCGTCTTTCCCTGACTCCATCACCTTCTTCGCGACGGTAGCCCACGGCCCGGTGCCGTCAAGGCGCGCAGGGCCGTGTCCTCGGCTGTGCCTGCGGGCCGCACCCACCCTGCGCTTGTCTCCTTGACAGCCCCCGTCCGCGCGCTCCCTTTTGTCGCGGGCGATGAACTCAGGAATGACGGTGGCAACGAGGCCAACCGGGTTCTTCGTGCCGACCGCACCGAACAGCCACGAGGCTGGGCTCCGAATCTTGGAATCCGGTGTGCGGTTTCTTCAACAGCCAACGGACATCCGTTGATTTTTTCAGGAGAAAGACATGCAACTCGCCTCCCGCTTCGCTTCCCGTTCCCCGGTGCTGCGCTCCGAACACCCTTTGTCGGATGACCAGATCCGGGCCGTGGTGCCGTCCATCTTTGCCGACGCTCCCCATCAAAGCCGTTCGCAGCGTTACGCCTACATCCCCACCGCCGCCGTTCTCACCGAGTTGCGAAAGGAAGGGTTCCAGCCCTTCATGGTGGCGCAGACCCGCGTGCGCCAGGACGACCGGCGCGACTTCACCAAGCACATGATCCGGCTGCGTCATGCCAACCAGATCAACGCCCGCGAAGCCAACGAAATCATCCTGCTGAACTCGCACGACGGCACCAGCAGCTACCAGCTGCTGGCGGGCATGTTCCGCTTCGTCTGCCAAAACGGACTGGTGTGCGGCGACACCGTGGCCGATGTGCGCGTGCCGCACAAGGGCGACGTGGCAGGGCAGGTGATCGAGGGCGCCTATCAGGTGTTGGATGGCTTCGACCGGGCGCTGGCATCGCGCGAATCCATGCAGGCCATCTCGCTGGATGCCGGGGAGTCGGAAGTGTTCGCACGCGCCGCGCTGGCCCTCAAGTACGACGACCCCGACAAGCCCGCACCTGTCACCGAAACCCAGGTGCTGGCCCCGCGCCGCTTCGACGACCGCCGCCCCGACCTGTGGAGCGTGTTCAACCGCACCCAGGAAAACCTCGTCAAGGGCGGATTGCAGGGCCGCGCCGCCAATGGCCGCAGGCAGCAGACCCGCCCGGTGCAGGGCATCGACCAGAACCTGCGCCTGAACCGCGCCCTGTGGCTGCTGGCCGATGGCATGCGCCAGCTCAAGGCCTGACGCCCACCGATTTTTCCCGGAGGGGCTCGGCCCCTCCATGCCTTCCCTCGTGTTTGCTGTTTCCGTCCTTTTCGTTCTTTCTGTTCTCTCACCGTAGGAGTTTCATCATGAATGCCATCACCCATCCAGAAGCCCAGGCCCTCCACACCGCTGCGGCCAGTGCCGTCATCCCGGCGCAGCCCGCGCAGCACATGCTGCTGGTGCTGCTGTCGCATCTGCGCCCCTCGCGCCGCAACGTGCGCAAGACGGCCGGGCCGTCCATCGATGCGCTGGCCGCGAGCATCGAGCGCGTGGGCTTGCTGCAAAACCTGACCGTGACGCTGGCCCCCGATGGTGTGCATTACGAAGTGGTGGCCGGTGGCCGCCGCCTTGCCGCCCTCAAGCTGCTGGCCAAGAGACACCGCATCGCCCGGGATTGGCCGGTGCCGTGCCTGCAGGTGCAGGATGCCAGCGCCCGCACCGCGAGCCTGACCGAGAACGTGCAGCGCGAGGCCATGCACCCGGCCGACCAGTTCGAGGCCTTCGCCGCGCTGGTGGCCGAGGGCCGGCCCGTCGAGGACATCGCGGCAGACTTCGCCGTCACGCCGCTGGTGGTGGAGCGCCGCCTGAAGCTGGCGAATGTCTCGCAGCGCCTGATGGCCGACTACCGCGCCGACGCCGTGAGCCTGGACCAGTTGATGGCGCTGGCGATCACGGACGACCATGGCGCGCAGGAGGCGGCGTTCTACGGCGCGCCGCAATGGCAGCGCAGCCCGCAGGCTCTGCGCGAGCGGCTGACCGAGCGCGAGACGGGCGCGGCCGATGCGCTGGTGCGCTTCATTGGGCTGGCGGCCTACGAGCAGGCGGGCGGCAGCATCCGCCGCGACCTCTTCGCCGAAGGGGATGCGGGCGTGTACGTGACCGACACCGCATTGCTGGAAACGCTGGTGCGCGAGAAGCTGCAGGTGCAGGCCGAGGCCGTGCGCGCGGAGGGCTGGGCCTGGGTCGAGGCCGTGCCCAGCGCCACCCATGCCGACCTGCAGGCATTCCAGCGTGCACCGAGGGAGCGGCGCAGCCCGACCCGGCGCGAGGCCCAGCGCATCGAGAAACTGCAGGCGCGGATGCAAGCCATTGGCGAGGCCGTGGATGCGGCGATGGACGCCGACGACCAGGACAAGGCCGAGGTGTTGGAAGAAGAAGGCGAACGCCTGGGCGAGCAACTGCAGGCGCTGGAAGCGGGCTTGCTGGACTGCGCCCCGAGCGTGAAGGCCGCAGCGGGCGCCATCGTCACCATCGACCGGCAGGGGGAACCCGTGATCCATCGCGGGCTGCTGCGCGAGGCCGAGGCCCGGGCGCTGCGCACGCTGGGGCGGCTGCGGCTGGGTCAGGCGCTGGGTAGCGTGGAAGGCGCCGACACGAACGAGGGCGAGGATGGCGAGGCACCCCCGGCCGCGACCGTCTCCGACCGGCTGGCGCAGCGCCTGAGCGCGCACCGCACAGCCGCGCTGCAGGTCGAGGTGGCCCGGCACCCGCAGGCGGCATTGGCCGCGCTGATGCATGGCATGGTGCAGACCGTTTTGCAGGATCGCCACTATGGCCCCGGTCGCGATTCATTGCCGCTGGGCGTGCGCCTGACCGTGCAGGATCGGCTGGACACCCTGGCCCCCGATCTGCCGGAGTCGCCTGCCGCTGGCGCGCTGCGCGAGGTTCGGCAGGCATGGGCCGGGAAGCTTCCCGAGGACAGTGCCGCACGGTTCGCCGCGCTGCTGGCGATGCCGCAGGATGAACTGGTGCGGCTGCTGGCGGTGTGCGTGGCTGCGACGGTGGACGTGGTGACGCCGCGTGCCACACCGCACCCACCCGGCGCGGAACTGGCGCAGGCTGTGGGGCTGGACATGGCCGCGTGGTGGAAGCCGACCGCCGAGGGGTATTTCAAGCACGTTTCCAAGGCCGTGATCCTGGAGGCCGTGGGGCAGTTCGCGCCGGCGCATGCGGCCCGGCTGGCGAAGCTCAAGAAGACCGACATCGCCAGCGAAGCCGATCGGCTGGTGGAGGGGACGGGGTGGATGCCTGCGATGCTCAAGGCCGAAGGCGCGGGCGACAGCGAGCAGGACGCCGCTGCACCGGCCGAAGGTGAGGTGCTGTCTACCTGATCGGCCCCATGCCCTGGCAGGCCCGGCCTTCGGTCGGGGCCTGCCTTCAAATCCAGGCGCGGCGGTGGCCGCGCCCGGTTTCACCGCCAATCCAAGACTGCCACGCCACCGCCTTCGCGGTGCTCAGACGGCGGCGCATGCATATAGTTGTTGACTTAGAGCGTGCTCTAACTTCTAGGATCATCCCGTGGAATCTCAACTGAGCATTGATGAAGTCGCCAAGCGCACGGGCCTGACGGCCTACACCCTGCGCTACTACGAGCGCATCGGCTTGATCGCCCCTGTCGGTCGTGCGGCTGGGGGCCAGCGGCGCTACGCGGCATCGGATATGGTTTGGATTGAATTCCTGCTGCGTTTGCGGACGACGCATATGCCCATTGGCAAGATGCAGGCGTTCGCAAAGTTACGCGGCGCTGGGGACTCGACGGTGCCGGATCGTCGCCAGATGCTGGAGGAACACCTGACGGACGTTCTTGCAGAGATCGAAGCGATGCGGCAATCCGCAGATGCTTTGCAGGCGAAGATCGAGCACTACCGCTCGTTGGCGCAGTCCTTGGCGTCGGATTCAATCTCTGATGAAGGACGTGCTGATGAACATCGAAAACCGCTACGAACGCGGACTCGCAAAACTGCGTGAGATCGACGGCGAGGCCGGCGAGCGCGTCGTGCAAAGCCTGGAGGGCATTGCCCCCGACTTTGCGCGCTACCTGATCGAGTTTCCCTTCGGCGACGTGTATTCCCGTCCCGGCCTCGACCTGAAAAGCCGCGAAATCGCGGTGGTCGCTGCACTGACCGCGCTGGGCAATGCGGCGCCCCAGCTCAAGGTGCATATCCAGGCGGCTCTCAATGTGGGGGTGACACGCGATGAAGTCGTCGAGACCATCATGCAGATGGCCGTCTATGCGGGGTTTCCTGCTGCCTTGAACGGGCTATCGGCCGCCAAGGAAGTGTTTGCGCAAGGGGATGCCCGATGAAGCGAATCATTTCCTATGCGGGCTTGGTTCTGGGGGTTGCCGGTGCCGCCATGCCAGCAAGCGCCGCGCAAGCAGATGCAATACCCAGGACCCAGGTGGCCGAGCGGCAGCAGCCCATCCTCATCCATGACGGATTGAGTTCGCCCGTCGGCATGGCCCATGACGACGGCGGCAATCTGTACGTGGCCAACTGGTCGGCTGGCACGGTTCTGAGATTCGCGCCGGACGGGCGTCGCAGCGTCTTTGCCGATGGGCTGAGTGGCCCGTCGGGACTTGCCATCTCGCGGGCGGGCGACATCTATGTGGCTTCCTACAGCGAGGATTTGGTCTGGCGCTTCACGCCGAGCGGAAAGCGAAGCGTCTTTGTGCGGGGACTGGCGACGCCTGCGGGTTTGTCCTTTGATGCGAAGGGACGACTGTTGATCGCCAACCGGCGAACCCACCAGATTCTGGCCGCGCATCCGAATGGAAAGATCGACGTGGCAGCCGAAGGGCTGCAAACGCCAGTGGGCGCAGTCGAACTTCCCAACGGTGACATTCTGGTGAGCAACATCGCTGGAGGTATTTCTCTGGTGTCGGGCCGCCTGCAGGCCCGCACCATCAACGCTGATCTGGCAAGCCCCGGTCCAGGCATCGTGCGGTCAGGTGCCGATGCGGCCTATGTCGTGGACTACGGAGGTACGACCATCAGCAAAGTGGATCGCAACGGCAGGCGAACGGTGATTGCCGATGGTCTGAGCAGCCCTGTGGGCCTGGCACTCGCGCCCGATGGCAGCCTGGTGGTGGCGACCTGGGGGGCGAATTCAGTTTTCCGCATTGGGCGGCCGTAAGCACATCACCACGATGGGTCGCGAAGCAAGCAGAGGTTGAGCGTGCCGGCGCGTTGCGCCGTCGGGCTTTGCGGGCTGCGCCCCGTGCCGTCTTCGTCGTCACGGCCATTCGGCTCCAATCCCTCACGCCTTCGCGCCTGCGGCGCTGCGCGCTTCGCTTGCCTCCAGGGGATCGGCACAAGGCCCATCCCCGCCGCGCGGGCTTGGCGCCCCTTGGATACCGCCGAACCGGCATCGCCGGATCGGCAGGTTCAGCGCCCCTCCGCTACGGGCTGGGTGCGGCAGGTACGCCTTGGCTTGCTGCGGCAGGTTGCACGGATGCGTGCCGTCCTCGACGCTGGCGGTTCCTGCCTATCACGTCACGAAGGACTCACGGACATCCCGCCCGGCATCGCCATGGAGATTCCACGCCACGCCTCAAGGCCGGCGCCACACGGTGCGGCAGGGGCGTTCTCGCTTGTCGTCGGGTGGTTGACCTGGCGCGCGTCAGCGGGCGAGCCGGAGAAGCCTTCGTGCGGGGATGCCGAGTCGGCCCTGTCTCCTTTCGGAGCGGTTCGGCCCAAGGCGTCCTTGTGTTGTTGTGAATCCTGGCGGTGGCACGGCTGCGCCTCGGGCTTCATGGCCGCAACCGTCCGCCGAAACCAATTTCCCCTGCTTTGTCACTGCGTTCGGCGCATTCCTCGCGGAGCCAAATTGTTGTCGCCTTCCGGTTCTCCACTGCGTTGCGACCGCAGGCGGTGCAGCCCGCCCGTCCCCCGCCGGCCGGATCACAACAAGGACGCGATGGGCGCGAACCTTGTTCAACCGAAAAGGAGTTTCATCATGGCCAACATCGGCACCTTCACCGCAGACAAAGACGGCTTCACCGGCACGCTTCGCACCCTGACGCTCAATGTCAAGGTCAAGCTGGTTCCCAACGACAAGGGCAACAGCGAGAACGCCCCCGACTACCGCCTGCAATCGAGCAGTCACGATATCGGCGCGGCGTGGAGGAAGACCAGCGAGGCTGGGCGGGAGTACCTGTCCGTGACCCTGGATGACCCTTCGTTCCCTGCTGCGGTCTATGCCCGCCTGATCGAAGGCGAGGACGGAACTCACGACCTGATCTGGTCGCGCAGCAAACCACAGGCCGCCTGACATTCAACCCTGCGCCCCGCCCTGTGGGCGGGGCGCAGGGTTGAATGGAGCAAACGCTACACGGCGGCAGGGAGCCCGTATGGTTTGATGTGCGCCTGAGATAGGCTACTCGCGTACCACGCCATAAATCCCGCCGCCCATGCGCCCAAATGGGTTGTCCTTGTAGCCGCAGGCGGCGTGCAACTCCCTCACAAGCATCTCCACATCTTCGATCGCATGTCTCGCGTTCTCGATCGTGGCAAAGGCTTTCCAGTCCGACTCGCTCACGATTTGAGGCAAGCGCGGAACATCGGCATCAATCAGCATCGACACGTCCTCAGTGACTGTCTTGCCGTGCGCCATGCGATCACGGAAAGCGAAGAGTTGCACGAGCGTGACGTAGGGGCGGCGAGCGTAGTCGAATTCGAGGTTGGCGGACCGCGCAAACGTCTCAAACTTCTGCCGTTTGCTGCGCCTTCGCTCAATTTCATCCCAGTCGCTATGCCGCAACTTGCCGAGATGATTGAGATAGGCCTCGAGCGTGAAGGCACAGTAGATGAGTGCGCTCGTGAGCGTGTAGAGTTGGCCCTCGCTCGTCCTCTCGGCCAACTCCAGCATGTGTTTCGCGCCGATGTGCGTGTAGACGAACGTGATCGTCGTCTGCCTTCCTCTGACGCGTGCGCGTGCGCCGTTCTCGGTCATGTCGCGCTGTCCTCGTTCGTCATGACCATGTAGATGGTGATCGTCTTGCCTATTTCTGCAGCCGACTCCAGCAACATGCTCTGAGGAGGGACACGTTGTTCCAGGATCGCTCCAACGTCAAGACCAAGCGCGGAACGAGCGAGATCCTGCACGACCTTCTGCGCTCCCACCGATGCATTGAACGAGCCTTTGTCGTGCCTCGTTCCGTCCTGATTCCACGACGCTTGTTGATTCTTGGCTCTGACATGCCTTGCCCGCGCAATGTGAACATGCCTTTGCAACGGAATGGCCGGGTTGGCAGCGTCCACACGCATCATCCAGTCGGCCTTGCCAGAACCGATCCACTGACCTTCATTCAGCAGTCCGGCAGGTGGGACACACGTCTCGGGTAGGCAAACGACAAGTTCGTCGACATCGTCGAGATACGAGAATTCACGGAATCGCATCAATTCTCCAATCTTCGCTTGCGCGGCGTGACCGGTTTTCTTTGAGGTGAAGACCCTATGGTCGCCCCCACTATAGAGGTCATGGTGCCTCGGCCCCCAAAGCTACGGCGACAGGACAGATTGGACCGACACGCTTCGGGACGCGCTACTTTGCGTCTGCCCGTGGAGTCACGGCCTCCAATTCCTGCCACACCTTCGCCAGAAGCTGCTCGACCCGCCTTGCATCGTCGCCCGCATACGCCAGCGTCAACAGCGTGAGCGGATGCACTTCCATCACCTCGCACAGCTCGGCCAGTTTGTTGAGCGTCGGGCTTTTCAGGTCGCGTTCCAGTGAGCTCAGATAGGTGCGGCTGGATACGTTGGAGAACGCTTCCTGGCTCAGGCCGCGCGCCTTCCTGATGGTTTTCAACGCCTCCGACAGTGTGTGTTTCGCCGCCAATCCTGGAACTCCTCAAAGTCCAAGATGACAGTCGATTGCGCTCTATAGAGCTACAATCTATAGTGTTCATTTGCGCGGGGCGGCGCTTTCGTGCTTTTACGTAAATCCGTTTCTGCGGTTTTGAACAGAACCACGAAGCCGCATCCGTGCCTTTCCTCAAAGCCGCCGATGCGGCTTTGCGCTTTCACGCTTGGGCGGATTCGTGCAACCGGGAGGGATCGCCATGAACCGACTGATCACCGAGGACGAGCGCGGCCAGCTGCTGGCGCATGGCCAGGCCCGTGCGACAGGCCAAGCCATCGATCCACTGCCGGTGGCGCGGCTGTTCACGCCGGACGCGCACGCCATCTGGCTGCTGGCTGCGCTGGACCCTGCGGACGGCGACACGGCCTGGGCGCTGATCGACCTGGGGATCGGCATGCCCGAGCTGGGCGAGGTTCGTCTGTGCGATCTGGCGTCCATCGTCGGGCCGCGCCAGCAGCCCGTGATGCGGGATCGCTACTTCAAGGCGGTGCGGCCGTTGTCGGAGTACCTGCGCCTGGCGCAGGAAGACGGTTCAGTCCCCGATTGAGCCCTTCGCGCCACGGCCAAGCCGGGCGCATTCAGACGGTTTGGGTCATGTTCAAGACCGGCCGGGTCTGGATCCGCATGCTTGCACCAAGGCAGTGCCCTCATGCTGCAAACAGTCTCGATCACTTGCGCGGGCCGTGGCACGGTGGCTCTGTGCCGCGCACCGTTGTGGGTCTTGCGGTCGTCGCATCTGGACGATTTCTGCAACGACCCTGTGCCCATCCGTCTTGACACGTCATGTTACAGCTTGAGCCGATGAAGACAAGGGTTTTGACGCAGTAGCCCCGCAGAGGTCCGTGGCGACGTTTCTGTTGTTCGACAGGGAGCTTTCGTCATGGCCGATCCGCCCATCGGGCCGTGGTACCCCACGGCCGCCTACCTCTACGTGCTGCATCTCGACGGCCCCGCGCTCGCCTGGGAGTACCTGCGCCGCCATCCCGACTACCAGCTCGACTGGCTGCGCCATCGTCAACGGCCGCAGGCCGCACACCAGGCGGCCCAAGCAGCTCAACACTGGGGCCTGCGCCTGCTCGAAGCCCCGGCTCTGGATGCACGTGACGCGCACCCAGCGTGGTTCCCCGACCACGATGGCGTGCTGCAGCTCTACCCCGATGCCGACCCGCCGCCGGATGCCGGCACGTTCGAGTTCTGGAACGTGCCCGGGCGCAAGCACCTGGTCCACGACGGCAAGCGCCTCGTGCTGACGGCGCACTGGCCCGGCTGCTGCCTGCGCTTCGCGCTCGCCCCCGGCCTGGAGGACGGCATGGCCTGCCTCTACGCCACGCGGTCCTGCGCCACGCCCTGCGCCCGCTACCGCGCCTTGGCCGCCGGGCTGGATGCGCTGGCGGCCGCCATCGAAGCCGAACCGGCTGCGGCGGCCTGCGCGCGGCCCACGCCCGCTGCGCTGCAGGAACTGCACACCCTGCAGGCGCTCGACGCAACCCGGGCGGGTGCGTCCATGCGCGAGGTGGGTGAAGGCCTGTTCGGCACGGACGCCGTGGCCGATTGGTACAGCGACGGCGGCCTGCGCGCCAAGGTGCGCCGCCTGGTGCAGCGCGGCGATGCGCTGATGCGCGGCGGCTACCGCCGGTTAGCACAACTGCCGCCGCTTGAGAAGGGCCGATCTGCCCCCGGCGCAGATCGGCCCTGAGCAGGAAGGCCGCGTTTTCTGAGACTGCCTCCATCCGGTTGCGCTGTGCAGCCGGAGCTTTGACACCGATGGAGGTTCTCACCATGCGTCCTGCTCCCTTGCGGCCCGCTGCAACCCTGCCCACTGCGGCCGTCGCCGCGACGGCGCAACCCCAGCGCTACCTCACCAACGACGAAGCCGCCGAGTATCTGCGCCTGTCTCCGCGCACGCTGGAGAAGCAGCGCGTGATCGGCGGAGGCCCCAGGTTCCGCAAGTTCGGCCGACGCGTCATGTACGCCGTGGCCGACCTCGATGCCTGGGCCGCCGAGCGCAGCTTCGACAGCACGTCCGACCCCGAGTACGCCGAGCACCATGCGGCGGACAGCCGTGCGCGCTGATCGGCGGCGCGCGGCCAGCCATCACCATGTCCAGCCCCGCGCTGCCCATGCGGCAGCGGCCTTCCGGGGGAGCCCGTCCAGAGCGCGAACAGCTCGACCTGTTCCGTGCCCTGCCGGGCGACATGGCGCCGCGCGACAGCCAGGACCTGATGGCGTTTCCGTTCTTCTCGCTGGCGAAGTCGCGGCGCGCGGCGCCGATCGACTTTCGCAGCGGCAACGTCACGATCCGCGTGGAGGGCACGGCCGAGCATGGCATCGCGACCATCTGGGATGCCGACATCCTGATCTGGGCCGCCAGCCAGATCGTGGAAGCGCGCGACGCGGGCCTGCGCCCCTCGCGCCTGATGCAGGCCACGCCCTACGAGATCCTGCGCTTCATCGGGCGCGGCACGTCGCTGCGCGACTACCAACGCCTCAAGGCCGCGCTGGATCGCCTGCAGTCCACCACGGTGGCCACGTCCATCCGCGAGACCACGGGCAGGCGCCTACACCGCTTCTCGTGGATCAACGAGTGGAAGGAGCTGGCCGACGCCCGGGGCTCGCCACTGGGCATCCAGCTGATCCTGCCGGACTGGTTCTACGCGGGCGTGCTCGACGCCGCCCTGGTGCTGACCATCGACCCGGCGTATTTCCGGCTCACCGGGGGCATCGAGCGCTGGCTGTACCGGCTGGTGCGCAAGCACGGTGGGCGGCAGGAACAGGGCTGGCAGTTCGACTTCCAGCACCTGTACCGCAAGTCGGGCAGCGTGGCGCGCTACTACGACTTCGCGGCCGACCTGCGCGCGCTGGTGGCGCGGCAGGCCTTGCCGGGCTACCGCCTGGGCATCGAGCACGTTGCCGGGCTCGCCTCCCCGCTGCTGACGTTCCGGCCCGTGCCGCACACGGCACGGGGATAAGCGGTGCGTGGCCTGTGGACGGGCTCGTGCCATCAGGCAACACCGGTGTCGTGCTATCGGGCAACGAAGCCTCGTGCTATCAGGCAACAGAATCGGCCGCCAGGCCAATGCCGGCGCGGGTTTCGGCCTCTCTTAACTTACCTAACTCAAATTCACTAACTGGTAGTAGAGGCACCGCGCCACGGTGGACAACCGCCACGCGGCTCGAAGCGCAGCAGCCAAAGCCCGGCTTTCCAGCAGGAAGGGGCGCGCCATGATCGTCGCGCTGCTCAACCAGAAAGGCGGCGTGGGCAAGACCACGCTCGCCACCCACATCGCCGGTGAACTGGCCATGAGAGGCCAGCACGTCATCCTGCTGGATGCCGACCCCCAGGGCTCTTCGCTGGACTGGACGCAGCGCAGAAGCCAGCAAGGCTTGCCCAGGCTGTTCAGCGCGGTGGGCCTGGCACGCGAAACCCTGCACCAGGAGGCGCCAGAACTCGCCAGGCGGGCCGATCACGTCGTCATCGATGGCCCACCCCGGATCGCAGCCCTGGCGCGCTCCGCGCTGCTGGCCGCCGAGCGGGTGCTGATCCCGGTACAGCCCAGTCCCTACGACCTGTGGGCCAGCGCCGAGATGGTGGCGCTGATCCGTGAAGCGCAGGTGTTCCGGCCAGCGCTGCGCGCGGCCTTCGTCATCAACCGGCGTGTCAGCACCACGGTGATCGGTCGCGAAGCGCGGCAGGCGCTGGCCGAACAGCCTCTTCCTGCGCTGCGCGCGGAAGTGCATCAGCGCATCGTGTTCGCCGACAGCGTGGCCGCTGGGCGGCTTGCGCGCGAGACGGCGCCCGGCAGCGCCGCCGCGCGCGAAGTCACCGCGCTGGTGGACGAACTGCTGCGGTGGCCGTCATGACCTCGAAGCCGGCACCGCACAGCCAGCGCACGGCCAAGCGGGTCGGCATCGGCGCGCGTCCGCCCGCGAACCCGCACGCCGAGGCCTGGATTCGCCAAGGCGACGCCGATGCGCTGAACAAGGGCGACCTCTACACCGCGCGCCTGACCCTCGACATCACGCCCGCCCTGCGCTCGCGCATCAAGGTCTCGGCCTTCACGCAAGGCGTGACGGTGGCCGAGCTGCTGCGCGCGCTGCTGGAGCGGGAGTTCCCCGAGAAGACACCATGAACAGCATTTCCCATCCGATTGCGGCGGCGTCTTCGGCCGCATCTGCGGTTGCCATGGCGGTTGCACTGCAGCCGCCTGCCGGCCAACCTGGCCGCACACCGTTGACCCGCGTCTCGCTGGCCTATGTGGAACAGCGCTTCAACCTCTATCTGCGCTTCGGCGAACCCACGCGCACCGTCCAGCTCGACCGCTGGCGGCGCTGCGCCGTGTTCCTGCCGAACGCCATGTTCTGCCGCATCCGCTGGCAGGCCAACGACTACGGAACGATCCGCTGGCAGCTCATGGTGCTGCAGGCCTGCACGCCGCTGGACGCCGCGCAGCGCATCCCCGGCGTGCGGCCGGGCGCGCGCATGCTGCTGCACGCCGAGGGCGAGCAGAAGGTGCGCGCCGTGCTGGAGAAGATCGACACCATCGAGGCGCTGGGCATCGCCGCCATCGACGTGTCGCCCGCGTACTGGGGCACGCTGGGCAACCGGCTGGCCGCGTGGACGGCTGGGCGCTCGTCTGCGCCGTCGTCTCTGCCGCTGCTGCTGCCGGACTACACCGCCGAGCGGCACGCAGCCTGGCTGGCCGGGCGGGGGCTGCAATGACGGCCACAACCACCACGGCTGCGCGCCCCAACGTGCGCACTCGCGTGCTGCTGGCGGCGCTGTCTGCCTGCGGCCTCGCCGCACTGGCCTGGGCGGCATTCGCGCGGCCACTGCCGCGCATCATCTACAACCCGTCCGACAGCGTGACAGTGGGCTGGTATCGCATCGAGCCGGCGCCTGCGCGGCCCGATGCGCTGCACGTCGGCAGCATCGTGTTGACCCGCTTGCCGACAGACGCTGCAGCGCTCGCCGCGCAGCGTGGCTATCTGCCGCAGCGCATTCCGTTGCTCAAGCGGGTGGGCGCCGTGGCCCCGCAACACGTCTGCATCGTCGCCGGTGTGGTGCGCATCGACGGTGTGCCGGTGGCAACCGTGCTGGCCGCCGACCGGCTTGGGCGGGCCTTGCCTTCCTGGCCGCACTGTCGGCAGCTACGGGCGGGTGAACTGTTCCTGCTGAGCAGCACCAATCAGGCGTCTTTCGACAGCCGGTATTTTGGGCCGGTCAGTGCAGCCGATGTGATCGGCGTTGCGCACCCGGTGTGGCTGGAGACACGCCCGTGATGGCCGCCGATTTGCTGCGCATCATCGTGCTATCGGGCGTGTCGATTCGGCAGCGCTCCGCGTGTCGTCGCGCGTGCAGTGCGAGCGCATCCGAGCTGCATTCCAACGTGCAGACATCTTGCCTTGAACGCGGCCGGCCTGCGGCCATCGGCGCGTTCCCCGGCGCGCTGGCTGCTCGTACAGCGGTGGCGCCGGGGCAGGACTGCCGGGAGCGAAAGCGGGAGGCAGGGATGCAAGGCAAGATTGAAGGGTGCGGCACCACGGTGCGCACCAAGCCAGTCTGCACGTGGGTTTGCGGCGGCACGCGCCCGAGGGCGCCTTCGTGCCGCCAGTGGCGCCAAGGCCTTGGCGCCATTGACCCATCCGCGTGCCGCCTTCGCCGGGGTGCGACGGGCTTGTCTGGGGCTGTGTCATGAGCCAGCGCGCTTCATCGGATGGGGATGACGGTTTCCGCCCACGGCCCGGCAAGCCCAAGCAGCGTGGCGACACCTTCATTGCGAAGGTGCTGCGCCAGACCAGCAAGGCGGCTGGCGCCACGGGTCGCCGGCGCGGTGCGGGTGGCAAAACCAGCGGCAAGGTCCCCGGCTCGCGCCTGGGGCGCGGCCACGTGGCGGCACGCTTCACCGGCCAGTCGCTGACCGCCCAGTCACGCCGGGCCACGGTGAAGGTGCGGCTGGTGTACCTGCAACAGGCCAGCGGCCGGTCCACCGTCCAGCACCTGCGCTACATCGAGCGCGAAGGCGTGGACCGCCAGGGCGGGCCGGGCCACGCCTACGGGCCTGCTACCGATGCGGCGGACACCGCTGCCTTCGAGGAAGGCGGCCGGGGCGACCGCCACCAGTTCCGCTTCATCGTCTCGCCCGAGGACTCGGAGCAGCTCGAAGACCTGCGCACCTACACCCGCCACCTGATGGCCCGCATTGAGGCCGACCTGGGCACCCGGCTGGACTGGGTGGCGGTGGACCACTGGAACACCGACAACCCGCACACCCACGTCGTGCTGCGCGGCACGGACGACACCGGCAAGGACCTCATCATCTCGCAGGCCTACATCACGCGCGGCGTGCGCGAGCGGGCGATGGAGCTGGCGACCGAATGGCTGGGGCCGCGCACCGAGCTGGAGATCCAGCGCACCCTGGCCCGCGAGGTGGAGCAGGAGCGCTGGACCAGCCTGGACCGCACCCTACAGCGCGAGGCCGTCGATGGCCTGGTGCGCACCGACCGCTTCAGCGCCCCTGCGTTGCAAGGCCAGCGCCTGCTGCTGGTCGGGCGCTTGCAGCGGCTGCAGCGCATGGGCCTGGCCACCGAAACCCAGCCCGGCACCTGGGCCGTGCATGCCGAGGCCGAACCCACGCTGCGAGCCATGGGCGAGCGCGGCGACATCATCCGCACCCTGCAGCGGGCCATGGGCGGCAAGCAGCGCGAGCTGGCCGTGTTCCAGCCCGGCCAGGAGAGCCGTGGAAGCGGCCACGCCATCATCGGCCGCGTGGCCGGCAAGGGGCTGGCAGATGATCTGTACGACCGGGGCTATCTCGTCGTCGATGGTATGGACGGCAAGGCGCATTACGTGGCCCTGCCGCCCAGGACCGAACTGGCGCAGTACCCGGTGGGTGCGGTGGTCGAGGTCAGGGGCTCCGCCGAGGTGCGCGCGGCAGACAGGAACATCGCTGCGCTCGCAAGCAATGGCCTGTACCGCACCGACTACCACCTGGCGATGGCGCGGGGGCAGGCAGAGGCCGGGCGCGACCCCCAGGAGGTCGTTGCCAGCCACGCCCGCCGACTCGAAGCCCTGCGTCGTGCCGGCATCGTGGAGCGCGTGGCCGAGGGGCTGTGGAAGGTGCCGGCCGACTTGCCCGAACGCGGGCGCCAATACGATGCGCAGCGCCAGGGCGGCGTGGCCGTGGAGTTGAAATCGCACCAGCCCATCGAGAGGCAGGCCCGGGTGATCGGGGCCACCTGGCTCGACCAGCAGTTGATCGGCGGTGGGCAGGGCCTGGGCGACATGGGCTTTGGCAGAGAGGTCAAGGGCGCGCTGCAGCAGCGCGCCGACTTCCTGGCCGAACAGGGGCTGGCCGAGCGGCGCGGCCAGCGGGTGATCCTGGCGCGCAACCTGCTGGCAACCCTGCGCAGCCGGGAACTGGCGCAGGCCTCGAAGGACATTGCCGCCGAAACGGGCCTGGAGCATCGGCCCGCAGCCGACGGCCAGCGCGTGGCTGGCATCTACCGGCGCAGCGTGCTGCTCGCCAGTGGGCGCTTCGCCATGCTCGATGACGGCAAGGGCTTCAGCCTGGTGCCGTGGAGGCCCGTCATCGAGCAGCGGCTGGGCCAGCAACTTGCCGCCACGGTACGCGGCGGCGGCGTTTCCTGGGAGCTGGGCAGGCAGCGCAGCCCGTCTATTGGCTGGTTATGAACGGCTGTGCAACCTACAGGCGCTGACGACCTATCCGTCACGACCGGGATCTCGTGTCGATCCAGATGATCCTGACGTGCAAAGCCTGACTTCGCTAGGCAGTATGGCGAATTGCCTGCGAAAAGCCTCAGCAAAGTGACTCATGTTGGTATAGCCCAACTCAGCAGCCACGACGCTGACAGAAACTTGTCCCTGTAACAGCCGCAGCCGGGCAGCGTTCATGCGCTCCACCTGGAACAGCCCGTGAGGGCTGTTGCCAAACAAGCGGCGAAATCCACGGGTCAACGAAGGCTCGCTCATGCTCGCTACCCGAGCCAGTTCGGCGAGTGCCGGCGCCTGACTAAGATCAGACAAAAGCCGGTCGCGTGCCCGCATGAGCCTTCTATCGCTCGCCTTGCTTGAGTCTGGCTCAGTGTCTGAGCCCCGCGACTCCAGGAACAGACCAATCAGGGACATCGCCTGCCCCTGGAACCACAGCGAATGACGCAAGGATGCATGGGATGCGTCCATCTCTGCCAACATCCGGTTGAGCCACTGTGCCGTGGCCAACAACTCTCCACCGCGGTGCCAGGAAGCGTATCCGCCCCTGGCGAGCAGGTTGCGCAGCTCGCTGTCTGGCTGGCCCATCCACGTCAGGAACACATCGGGGCGCACCATCACCGACAGGTTTTCCAGCGCACCTTGCTGCCGGTAGATCCCACGTCGTCCTGGGCTGTAGCTGATGCGCCCGGCTTTGTCCTCGATCCTGTGATGCACGCCGTCCTCGAACAGGCAGTCCGCTTGTCCTGCAAGATTGCAGTTAAAGCTAAAACTGATGCGCTCGCTGTCGTCGTACAGCGGAAGTTCTACGGGTTGCTCGAAATGTCCAGCCCAACGGACGATCTCCACACCATCCTGTAGCGGCAGCTTGCAGACTTTGCCGCAACGCCCCTGACCCAACGCCATCTCCGGCACGTTGGTGACAAGTTGCGAAACCAGAATGTCTGATGTGCCTATGGCGCTGGACATGGGAATAAATGATCGGATGGGGGTATTGATTGATCGGTTCGGGATGGCTAACGCGAATAAGAATCGTTACTGTATGCCATATCTAGATGTAACTCCACTTCTTCGCCGGCACGACGGCGTTTTCCCTGATCGAAATGGGCGGAGTCACGTTAAGTACGCCCGTCGTCGCATCTGAATTCAGCTCTTGAAATCCCTTGCTGCGGCGATCCCAGAGATCCTCACCGAAGGAAACCTCATGCCGCTCAAAGCCGAATCGCTTGCTTTCCCGCCCACCACAACTCAACTGCCAAACGCATTCCGCCCCATCATACTGTGCAGTTTGTTGGCGCTCTCCCACGGCCTCCATGCAGCGCCGAATGACGAGGCCAGGGCTGCCGGGGACACGTCGTCGGCCAAAGAAGACACAGTACAACTGGCTCCCGTTGTCATAAGTGGACGGAAATCTGATCTCGACGAGCCCAAGACACAACCCTATGGAACCACGACGGTCAGTGCCGAAGACCTGACCACGCAGCGGCTGGAAAGCGTCGAGCAGGTGCTGCGCGCTACTCCGGGTGTCAGTGTCAATTCATCGAGCGGCATTGTGGACAACAACGTCTACATCCGTGGCGTCGGTTCGCTCTACCAGAGCAGCAGCGACGACCTGAGTTTCGGCTTGTCCATAGACGGTGTGCAGGTGCCCTCCCGATATCTGTCGCTGGGCACACTCGATGCGCAGGGCATCAGCATCCTCAAAGGCCCCCAAGGCACGCGCACTTCCGCCAGTGGCGCCGCCGGCTTGATCGATGTACGAACCCAGCGGCCAACCTCGCGACTGGATGGCTACGTGCGCGCCGAAATCGGGCAGGACGGTAAGAATCTTGAGGAGGCCGCGATCAGCGGCCCTTTGACGGACAAGTTCAGCGGCCGCATCGCGATCCGGCACGCGGGCGAAGACCTCTGGGTGAAGAACAGCCAGACCGGCGGCCCGGCCAGCAAGCCGGACGATCTGGCCTTCCGCGCCAGCCTCCTGGGAGAAATCACCCCGCGCACCTTCATTGAACTGAACGCATCGCAGCAGCGCATCAAGGAGTCGCCCAACCTGCTGGTACTGCGCCCTTATGGCGGTTCACCACAGATCGACCTGCCTGCTGATGTCTATCGCGTCAACGACCAGAAGCTGGGCCTGTATTCGCTGCGTGTGAGCCATGACACCGATGCCAGCAGCCTCAGTGCGACAACCGGCTACACGACGACGGATTTCACCCGGGTGCTGGCCTACGACCAGAGCCTCTACCAGGCACTGTACGGCGTGCCGGGCTCCTACTGGCAGACCTATCAGGGCAGCGAGCACGTCTTCAGCCAGGATCTGCGCTGGGCCTCGCTCCAGGGAGCGCCAGTGGCCTGGAACCTTGGCGCGTACTTCTCGAACGGAAAGCGGTCGAACAACACGCTGAATCAGGCGCCGGCCAGGGGGAACATGTACGCCCGCGACTACGCCACCCGCCGATACGCGGTCTACGGCAACGTGACCTATCCGCTGACCGACGTGCTCAAGCTCGACACGGGCCTGCGCCACGACTGGTCGCGGCGGACCTACGATGCGCTCTACAACGGTTGGGGCGGGCCATCGATCGACCAGCGCCGCCTGGACGACGACTACACCACCGGACGCATCGGCCTGAGTTATGACTGGACGCAGCAGACCATGGTGTATGCGTCCTTGTCTCGTGGCCACAATCCGGCCTCGTTCCAGGATTTCGCCGGGCAGGTGGCCGACAGTGCGCCGTACAAGGCCGCCAAGGTCGATGCGCTGGAACTGGGGGTCAAATCGGCCACGGACGATCAACGCTTCGAGTTCAACGCGGCGGTGTTCTACAACAACGTCAAGGACAACCAGACGCTGGTCTACGACAGCGCGACCTACGTGAGCAACGTGGTCAATCTCGACACCCGCAGCAAGGGCGTCGAAGTCGGTGGCAAGTGGCGTGTGGACAGCAGCCTGAGCCTTACAGCTGGCCTGGCCTACACGGATGCGACGATAGCCAGCGCACTCAACACCTCGGTCGGCCGCATCGACAGTGGCAACCGCATGCCGGACGTGGCCAAATGGTCGGCGGCGCTGGGCGCGCAGTACCGCAAGTCGCTGCCGGGTTTCCTGGGCCTGTCCTCACCGGTCCTGAACGCCCAGGCGAACTATGTCTACATGGGACGCCGGGCAGCGGACCCGCAGAATCATTTCGACCTTGGCAGCTACGGCAAGCTGGATGTGCGCATCGGGATTCAGCAAGGGCGCGGTGAGTTTTACCTCTGGGCCGACAACGTGCTGGACAAGCAATACGACCTGTACGGCTACTGGGCCTCACCCACGGCCACCTATGGCGCGCCCTCGCGCGGGCGCATCGTCGGCGTCGGTTTCCGTTACCAACTGTGATGGCGAACGGCATCGTGACAGCAGCACCGATGACAACCGCGCCAACCGGCATCGCCAAAGCGACCTGGTGGCTGCTGGCCAGCCTCTACACCACGCAGTCGGTGGCGCTGATGTTCTTCATGGGCGCCTTCGTCGCCATCCTGCTGGAACAAGGCGCATCGATGGAGCGGGTCAGTCTGGTCTATGCGGTGGGCATGGTCTGGCCCTTCAAGTTGCTGTGGGCGCCCTTCATCGACCGCTTCCGCCTGGGCTGGCTCGGCCACTACCGTGGCTGGTTGATCCTGATGCAGTCCGGCCTGGTCATCACACTGGTCGCCCTGGCCGGACTGGACGTGGTCCGGGATTTCGAGGCCATCTATGCAGGGTGCCTGCTGATCGCCTTGCTCTCTGCCACGCAGGATATCGCGGTCGATGGCCTGGCCTGCCGTGTGCTGCCCCCCGCCCGGCGCGGCCTTGGCAACGGGCTGCAGATCGCAGGCGGGCTGATGGGCAACCTGGTCGGCGCCGGCGCGGTGCTCGTTGCCTACCGGTACGTGGGCTGGCACGGCAGCATGATGATCCTGGCGGCGGTCACCGCCGTATCGCTCGTGCAGTTGGTCTTTTACCGCGAGCCCCGCTGGCCTGCCGTGCAGGCCCGGACGCGGGACTTCGTGCTGCGCCTGTGGACCTTCTGGCGCCAGCCTGGCTGGCCGCGCTGGCTGCTGCTGGTGCTGTTCTACACGGTCAGCAGCAGCCTGGCCTATGCCCTGGTGATACCGTTGCTGATGGCGCGCGGCTGGTCACTGGATCGCGTGGGCTGGGTGGTCAACGTGTTCGGTTCGGTCCTCGGTTGCGCAGCGGCGATGGGGAGCGGCTGGGCACTGTACCGACTGGGGCGTCGGCGGGCGCTGGTCTGGGCGGCCGTGTTGCAGGTGCTCGGTGTGCTGGCGATCGCTCTGTTGCTGCGTGAAGAGCTGAGCGACGGCATCGCGATGGCTGCGGTCGGCGTGTACTTCCTCGGCTACAACCCGGCCGCCGTGGTACTGGCCACGCTGATGATGGACCACGTCTCGCGGGACAGCCCGGCCACCGACTACACCGTCCAGTACAGCCTGAACCAGTTCTTCGCGCTGGGCATGATTACGGCCGGCGCGGCGCTGGCGGTTCCGATGGGCTACGGCGGCGTGTTGGCATTGGCGGCGGCCGTGGCCGTGCTGGCGGCAGGGCTGGCCGGCATCTATCGCGAGCCCTTGCACATGGCGGCTGGAGGTGACGCATGAAGGCCGCATCCCTGGCTCCCCTCACGCAGCCCCAGAGCTTCTGGGGTTTGGCGCTGCGCGGTGCTCACACGCTCGGATGGGCCTGTGCCACCGCCATCCTGTCGGCGGCTCTCAGCGTGGCACCCTTCTGGTTCCTCTATCGCATCGCCATCGAGCTGTTCGCCCCTCGACCCGATCTGAGCGAAGTGCGCCGTCTGGCCGCCTGGGCGCTGGCGCTACTGGCACTGCGCTGGGCATTGATGGCCGTCAGCCACGTTCTGGCGCACAAGGGTGCGTTCGCCGTGCAGCACCGCTTGCGGGTGGGCATGGCACGCCGCCTGAACGAGGTACCGCTGTCCTTCTTCGCCGGACGTGGCAGCGGCCACCTGCGGCGCACGTTGACCGACGACGTGAACAACCTGGAAGGCTTCCTGGCCCATATGCTGCCCGATGCCATCGCCTCTGCCGCCGTCCCGCTGGCCGCGATGGCTTTGCTCTTCGCAGCGGACTGGCGTCTGGCGCTCGCCTCATTGCTGCCGCTGCCGCTGGCACTGGTCGCGCAGCACGTGCTGATGCGCCGAGCGGCCGGGCGCATGCGGGAGTGGAGCGAACTGCAAAAGCGCATCGCCGATCAGGTGGGTGAATACGTGCGCGGCATCACCGTGGTCAAGGCTTATGGCCGCGACGCGCGCTCCTTCGGCGAACTGTCGGGCGCGGTGCGCGGTGCCGTAGGCTGGGTCGAGGACTACGCACGTGACAGTTCAGCCGGCTGGGTGCTGTTCACCGGCCTGCTGTCGGCCAATCTGGTGATCGTCGCGCCGCTGGGTGCCTGGCTGCATGTGCAAGGGACGCTGGATCTGCCGACCTACGTGCTCTTTCTGCTGGTGGCACCGGCCGTGCTGCTGCCGCTGCTGCGCCTGACCTTTGCCCTGGGCGAGCAGTTGCAGCGTGCCGAGTCGCTGGCGCGGATCAACGACGTGCTGGGGACCCCCGCGCTGACTCAGCCGGCACAGCCAACGATCCCCGACGGTAGGCTGGACCTGGACTTTGCCGATGTGCGCCACCGCTACGGCAGCCGCCTGGCGCTCGATGGCGTGAGCTTGCGTGCTGAAGCCGGCTGCCTGACCGCACTGGTCGGTACCAGCGGTTCCGGCAAAAGCACGCTGGCGCGGCTGGTGGCCCGGCTGTATGAGGCCGAATCGGGGCATGTGCGAGTGGGCGGCATGGACGTGCGTGACTGGCCGCTGGATGCGCTGCTGGCGCGCATCGGCATCGTCTTCCAGGAGGTGTTCCTGTTCCATGGCTCGGTGGCCGAAAACCTCCGGCTGGCCCGTCCGGACGCCAGCGATGCCGAGTTGCAAGCCGCCGCGCGCGCGGCCCGCGCGCACGACTTCATCCAGGCCCTGCCGCTGGGCTACGACACACCGCTGGGCGAGCGCGGCGCGGGCCTCTCGGGCGGCGAGCGGCAGCGCCTGTCGATTGCCCGCGCCTTGCTCAAGGACGCGCCCATCCTGCTGCTGGACGAGGCCACCGCCAGCGTGGATGCCGAGAACGAAGCCCTGATCCAGCAGGCGCTGGACACGCTGTGCCAGGGCCGCACCGTGCTGATGATCGCCCATAGGCTGCGCACCGTGATGCATGCCGACCGCATCATCGTGCTCGACGCCGGACGTGTGGCTGGCCAAGGCCGGCACGACGAACTGCTGCGCGACTGCCCGGCCTACCAGCGCCTGTGGCGCGACCACGAGTCGGCGCGAGACTGGTCCCTGGCCGCCGACGGACGGCGTGACGCAGAAGAGGCCGCGCCATGATCCGCGACCTGCTGTTCGCCGGTCACCGGCTTTCAGGTCAAGGCGACACCCGGCTGCGGCGCGGCATCGCCCTGGCAGTGCTGGAAGGCGTGGCCGGCGCCGCCATGTACCTGCCCTTGATTCTGCTGCTGCAAGAGGTGGCGGCAGGCACGGTCACGCCGCTGCGCATTTCGACCTGTGCGCTGGCGATGCTGGCCTGCATGCTGCTGCGCATCATGGCCGGGCACATCGGCATGCCGATGCTGTTCGCTGGTGCCTACGCCATGATGGGCGAAGCCCGCCTGCGCGTCGCCGATCACCTGCGGCACGTGCCGATGGGCTGGTTCACCCGCCAGCGCAGCGGCGACCTGAGCGCGCGCCTCACCTCCGACCTGGAACTGATCGAACACCTGTGGTCGCACTTCCTGGGCAGCTTCGTCAGCGGGCTGGCGATGCCGCTGGCCCTGATGCTGTTTCTGGCCTGGGTGGACTGGCGACTGGTGTTGGTCGTGCTGGCCGGGTTGCCTCTGGCATGGATCGCCCTGGCCTGGACGCAGCACGTCGTCGCGCGGCCGGGCGAACGCCTGATCGCAGCCAGCGCCGCTGCGCAATCTGCCCTGTTGGAGTACGTGCAGGGCATCGCAGTGATCCGCAGCTTCGGCCGCTTTGGCGAGGCTTGGCGCCACCTGGTGGCGGTGCTGGACGAGCAGCATGCCGCTCTGGTGGCGGTGGAAGCCAAACCCACGCCCTGGCTGGTGTCCTACGGCTTCCTGCTGGAAGCGGGCTACATCGGTCTGGTGTTCGCTGGCGTCTGGTGGCTGGCTGACGACACGCTGACACCGCTGACGCTGGTTGCCTTCCTGGTCGTAGCGGTGCCGGTGTACCGACAGTTGTCCGAGGTCGGTCTGGCGACCATGATGTTGCGCTTCTCCCGGCGCGCGCTGCGGCGCATCGAGGCCCTGCTGGCTGTACCCCTGCTGCCGGAACCGGACGCAGGGAAGGCACGGTCGCCTGTCGACCACGACATCGTGTTCGACGGCGTGCGCTTCGCCTACGACGGGGGAGACGGCGCCGTGCTGGACGGCGTGAGCTGCACCATCCCGGCCCGAGGGCTGACGGCCGTGGTCGGCCCCAGCGGCGCGGGCAAAACGACGCTGGTGAACCTCATCGCCCGCCTGTGGGACGTGCAGGAAGGTTCCATCCGCCTGGGTGGCGTGGACCTGCGCGAGATCGGCACCGGCGAACTGCACCGGCATGTGGCCCTGGTGTTTCAGGACGTGGTGCTGTTCTCCGGTACCGTGCTGGACAACCTGCGCCTCGGTCGGCCCGAGGCCTGCCGCGAAGAGGTCACTGCCGCCGCCAGGCGGGCGCAGGCGCATGACTTCATCGAAGCACTGCCGCAAGGGTACGCCACGGTGCTGGACGAAGGCGGCGCGTCGTTGTCGGGGGGCGAGCGCCAGCGCATATCCATCGCCCGCGCGCTGCTCAAGGATGCCCCCATCCTGCTGCTCGACGAGGCCACCGCCAGCGTCGATCCGTCGGCCGAGGCAGAGATCCAGCGCGCCATCGCCGAGCTGGCGCGTGGTCGCACCGTGGTGGTCATTGCGCACCGGCTCAAAAACGTGCGCCACGCTGATCACATCCTGGTGATGGAGCACGGACGCCTGGTGGAACAAGGACGGCATGACGACTTGTTGTTGCAGGGCGGCCTCTATGCGCATCTGTGGTCACGGCAACAGGTTGCGCAGGGCTGGCGCGTTGGGACGATGTAGAAGCGGAGCACATGGCCAATCTGATCAGCCACATGGTCCGCCCTGCCTATTGGTGACAGGTGGTGAACGATGAGAAGTCGAGCGTTCACGGATCGAGCGTAGTGTTGGGAGGCGTGCCATGGACTTGCGGCATCTGCGTTGCTTCATGGCAGTGGCCGAGGAGTTGCACTTCGCCCGTGCGGCTGAGCGGCTGCACATGGAGCAATCGCCCCTGTCACGGGCGATCAAGGAGCTGGAAGAAGAACTGGGCACCTTGCTCTTCGTGCGCACCAGCCGCAGCACGCGGCTGACGCGGGCTGGCAAGCTGCTGCAGGAGCACGCGCCGCGCGTGTTCCTGGCGCTGGAGCAGGCGCGCGACAGCGTGAAGGCGGCGGCCAATGGTTTTCATGGGCAGTTGCGCATCGCGCTGTCGGACCGGATCACGCCCTCGCGCCTGCCCGCGCTGTTGGCGCGGTGCCGCGAGGAAGACCCGGAGATCGAGATCCGCCTGTTCGAGGTGACGCTGGCCCAGCAGATCAAGGGCCTGCACGACGACCTGTATGACGCGGGCTTCTCCATGTCCGACGAGGTGGGCGAAGGCCTCATCGTCGAGCCGACCTGGGAGGACGAGCTGATGGTGGCGGTGCCCGCGCGCCACCCCGTGCTGGCCTACAAGCGCGTTCCGCTGGACGAGGTGCTGCGCTATCCGCTGGTGCTGGGAGACCCCAATGCCTGCGAGGGCCACGTGCGGCAGGTGGATCGCATCCTGCGCAAGCACGACAAGGAGCCCTTGATCGTGCAGCGCGTGGCGACCTTCGAGGTCATGATGACGCTGGTGTCCGCCGGTTTGGCCCTGGGGCTGGCGGGTGCCGCACACATCGCGTCCACGCGCGAGCCCAACGTGGTCGCACGCCCCCTGGCCGGGCGGCCCCCGATGCTCACCACCTACCTGCTGCGCCCGGATGCGGAGCCTTCGCAGGCCTTGGCCCGCTTCATCGAGCGGCTGGAGTCCCTGGGGCCGGGCAATGCATAGCGCGTGGCGTTCCCAACCCGTACATCCCCTCACGCACTACCGTACCACTGCACCACACCTTGGAGGACGCAAGCCATGAAGCCTTTCCAACCCATCGCGCTGCTGTCCTTGCCGCTGGCGGTGCTGTTGGCCGCCTGTGGCCAGTCCGCCAGCAGCACGGAGACGGTGGAGTTCCTCGTCGGCAACCCCGAGCGCCTCAAGGAACTGCGCCAGCAGTGCAAGACCGACCGCGCCAAGCTGGGCGACGAGCTGTGCAACCGGGTGGCTGAAGCCACGCGGCGGCGCTTTGTCGGTGACGGCAAGGTGCCCTACACCCCACCCAAAGAGCAGCCCAAGTTCTGACGGACCCGGATCGTCTGCCGCCTGCAACAGCAGGCGCATGAATGTGCTCCACACGCCGCAACGCGCCTGCGCTTGCGGCGTTTTCGCTGGCCGCGCCAGTGCTGGAACCAATGCTTTTTGCGGCATCGACGTCCCGATAACGGTCTTTGACCGCAGCCTCCCACGGCACCGATCCTGAAGGGTGCGGCACGTTCCTGTGCCGTGAACGGAGGCTCAAGGCATGCAGGGAACGAACGTGCTGTTCGGTCAGATCGCCGTGGTGTTCGGCATCGTGATCGCCGGGGTGTGGGGCGCCACGCAGTGGACCGCCGCCGCCCTGGGCTACCAGCCACGCCTGGGCCTGCCCTGGTTCGATGTCTTCGGCACACCGATCTACCACCCGTGGCGGCTGTTCGAGTGGTGGTTCTTCTTCGACGCCTATGCGCCGCAGGTTTTCGACACGGGTGGCGCCATCGCGGGCGGGAGCAGCCTGGTGGCGGTGCTGGTGGCCATCGGCATGTCGATCTGGCGCTCTCGGCAGGCCAAGCTGGTCACGACCTACGGCACGGCGCGGTGGGCGAATGCGCAGGACGTGCGCCAGGCCGGGCTGACCCAGCCTGCAGGCGTGTTCCTTGGGCAGCACGACCAGCACTACCTGCGCCATGAAGGCCCGGAACACGTGCTGACCTTCGCGCCCACGCGCTCGGGCAAGGGCGTGGGCCTGGTGGTGCCGACGCTGCTGTCCTGGCCCGCGTCCGCCGTCATCCACGACATCAAGGGCGAGAACTGGCAGATCACCGCAGGCTGGCGCTCGCGCTTCTCGCACTGCCTGCTGTTCAACCCCACGGATGCGAAGTCGGCAGCCTACAACCCACTGCTGGAGGTGCGGCGCGGCGCGCATGAGGTGCGCGACGTGCAGAACATCGCCGACATCCTGGTCGATCCCGAAGGCGCGCTGGAGAAGCGCAACCATTGGGAGAAGACATCGCACGCACTGCTGGTGGGTGCCATCCTGCATGTGCTGTACGCGGGCGAGGACAAGACGCTGCGCGGCGTGGCCAACTTCCTCAGCGATCCGGCGTGCCCGTTCGAGCTGACGCTGCACCGGATGATGACCACGGCCCATCTGGGCGATGGGCCTCATCCGGTCGTCGCCTCTGCGGCGCGCGAAGTGCTCAACAAGAGCGACAACGAACGCTCGGGTGTGCTGTCCACGGCCATGTCGTTCCTCGGCCTGTACCGCGATCCCACGGTGGCCGAAGTCACCTCGCGCTGCGACTGGCGCATCGCCGACCTGATCGCAGCAGAGCATCCGGTGTCGCTGTACCTGGTGGTCCCGCCCTCGGACATCAGCCGCACCAAGCCACTGATCCGGCTGATCCTCAACCAGATCGGTCGGCGCCTCACCGAATCGCTCGATGGCTCCGACGGCATCGCGCGCCGCCACAAACTGCTGCTGATGCTCGACGAGTTCCCGGCGCTGGGTCGCCTGGACTTCTTCGAGACGGCGTTGGCCTTCATGGCGGGCTACGGCATCCGTAGCTTCCTGATCGCGCAGTCGCTCAACCAGATCGACAAGGCCTACGGCCAGAACCATTCGATTCTGGACAACTGCCATGTGCGCGTGACCTTCGCCACCAACGACGAACGCACAGCCAAACGCATTTCCGAGACGCTGGGCACGGCGACCGAGCTGCGCGCGCAGCGCAACTACGCCGGCCACCGGCTTGCGCCGTGGCTGGGGCATTTGATGGTCTCGCGCCAGGAGACGGCGCGGCCGCTGCTGACGCCGGGCGAGGTGATGCAACTCCCACCCGATGAAGCGGTGGTGATGGTCTCCAGCGTGGCGCCGATCAGGGCCAAGAAGCTGCGCTACTACGCGGACGGCAACTTCAAGCGCAGGGTGCTGCCGCCGCCAGTGCTTGCGGCCGGGCAGTACGCCGATGCGCCGCCGTCGCGCCCGGACGACTGGAGCGGGCTGGCGATTCCTTCAACGCCTGCCGCGCCTGACGCAGCCGCTACGCCATCCGCCCATGACTTCGGCAGCGCCGACGACGGCGGCCCACGCCGCCAGCCCGAGCTGACGGAGACCGTCGCCTACGACCCCGCGCTGGCCGCGCCCGCGCCAGACCTCGGGTTGCTCGATGACGACGACGACACGCCGCTTCCCCTCCCTCGCCAGCTCGATCCCGCCATGCAGCGCACGGCCCGGCTGGCATCCCTCGACCCCAACGACGGAATCGACCTATGAGCCCTCATCGTTCCAGCTACCGCCTCAACCTGTTCATCCAGCACGAGCACGCCAGGCGCCTGGACGAACTGGCCGCCAAGAAAGGCGTGTCCAAGTCGTCCATCGTTGCCGCTGCCTTGGCGTCCTGGCTGTCGCCCGATGCCGGCGACCAGCGCGAGGCGGCCATCGCCAAACGCCTGGATCGCCTGTCGCGCCAGGCCGAGCGTCTGGAGCGCGACCAGAACATCCAGATCGAGACGCTGGCGCTGTTCATCCGCTACTTCCTCACGGTGAGCACGCCGGTGCCCGAAGCCCATCAGGACGCGGCACGCGCGCAGGGCAAGGCCCGTTTCGAGCAGTTCGTGGAGCAGTTGGGTCGCCACCTGCTGCGCGGGCGCAGCCTGGTGCGTGACGTGGTGGAGGAACTGCATCCTGATCCGTCCCGCGTGAGCGAGGAACAGGAGCGCAGCCCATGACCACTGTTCCTGCATCGTTCACCGCCACCTCCCTGGACCGGCGCATCCGCATGCTGCGCACGGCGATGGGGCCGTTGATCGCCGCCGTGCTGGAAGACCCCGACGTGGTGGAGATCATGCTCAACCCCGACCGCACACTCTGGATCGACCGGCTGTCATCGGGCCGCGCGCCGATGGGCGTGGAGCTGCCCGAGGCCGATGGCGAACGCATCATCCGCCTGGTGGCGGCCCACGTCGGTGCGGAGGTGCATCGCGGCCAGCCGCTGCTCACAGCCGAGTTGCCCGAGACGGGCGAGCGCTTCGAGGGCATCCTGCCGCCGGCCGCGCCCGGCCCGGCCTTCGCGCTGCGCAAGCGCGCCGTTGGCGTGATCCCGCTGGAGCGCTACGTCATCGACGGGATGATGACGGCCGACCAGGCGGGGTTTCTGGTGCGGGCCGTGCGCGAGCGCCAGAACATCCTGATCGCGGGCGGCACCAGCACGGGCAAGACCACCTTGGCCAACGCGCTGCTGGCCGAGATCGCCGCCACGGGCGACCGTGTGCTGGTGCTCGAAGACACGGTGGAGCTGCAATGCGCCGCGCGCGACCACGTGCCACTGCGCACGCGCGCGGGCGTGGTGTCCATGACCGAGCTGGTGCGCTCCTCCATGCGCCTGCGGCCGGACCGCGTGGTGGTGGGCGAGGTGCGCGGCCCCGAGGCGCTGGATCTCATCAAGGTCTGGGGCACGGGCCACCCCGGCGGCATCGCCACGATCCACGCCGGCACCGCACTGGGCGCGCTGCTGCGCCTGGAACAACTGATTCTCGAAGTGGCAGTGAACCCGCCGCGTGCGCTGATCGCCGAGGCGGTCAACGTGGTGATCCACATCGGCGGGCGCGGGCGCAAACGCCGCATCGAGAGCATCGCCCGCGTCGTCGGCTTCGACGGCGCGGGCTACCGATTGGCGGATGGCCTGGCGAACGCAATGGACGCGCTGGACGCGCCATTGCCCGAGCTGCCGCCGATTCCCGACGCCGCACCCGGTGCGGCGCCTTCCTCGTCCCTGTCCCCATCCCTCAATCCCTCTGGAGAACTGCCATGACGCACGTTGATGCTTTCCGTATTTCTGTACATCCGGTTTTCAGCCCGGCCAGGCTGCGCAGCCTGGCGCGCCCTGCGGCGCAAGGGCTGTTGTTGTCTGCGCTGATGCTCTTGCTGGCCGGTACGGCGCAGGCCGCTGGTTCCGCGATGCCGTGGGAAGGCCCGCTGCAGTCCATCCTCGAATCCATTCAGGGGCCGGTGGCGCGCATCGTGGCGGTGATCATCATCATTGCGACCGGCCTGGCGCTCGCGTTCGGCGACACGTCGGGCGGTTTCCGCAAGCTGATCCAGATCGTGTTCGGCCTGTCCATCGCGTTTGCCGCGTCGAGCTTCTTCCTGTCGTTCTTCAGCTTCTCGGGCGGGGCGGTCGTATGAGCAGCCCGGATGCCTTCGCGGCCGGGTTCGCCAATGGGTTCGAGATTCCGCTGCACCGCTCGCTGACCGAGCCGATCCTGATGGGCGGCGCGCCGCGCACCGTGGCGATTGCCAACGGCACGCTGGCCGCCGCCGTGGGGCTGGGCCTGCAACTGTGGATTCCCGGCGTGGTGCTCTGGATCGTCGGCCACTCGCTGGCGGTGTGGGGTGCGCGTGTCGATCCGCAGTTCATGCAGGTCTTTGCGCGGCACATCAAGCACCGACCGCTGCTGGACGTGTGAGGGGACGCGAAGATGCTGAACCTCGCCGAATACCGCCAGCGGCCCGCGCTGCTGGCCGACTGGCTGCCCTGGGCCGGGTTGGTGGCACCGGGCGTGGTGCTGAACAAGGATGGTTCGTTCCAGCGCACGGCGCGGTTTCGGGGGCCGGACCTGGACAGCGCGACGCAGGGCGAGCTGATCGCCACGTCGGCACGGCTCAACAACGCGCTGCGCCGGTTGGGGTCGGGATGGGCAGTGTTCGTGGAGGCCGAACGCCGTGCGGCCGCCGACTACCCGCATTCGGACTTTCCGGAACCCCTGTCCTGGCTGGTGGACGAGGAGCGCCGGGCCGCCTTCGAGGACTCGGGCCACCACTTCGAGAGTGGCTACCACCTGACGCTGGTGTTCCTGCCGCCCGAAGAATCCCACGCCCGCGCGGCCGGGATGCTGTACGAGAACCGCCCCACCGAAGGCGTGGACTGGCGCGAGCGCCTGGCGGCCTTCGTCGCGGAAACGGATCGCGTCTTCGACCTGCTCGACGGCGTGATGCCGGAGATCGCCTGGCTGGACGACAGCCAGACCTTGACGTATCTGCACGCCACCATCTCGACGCGGCACTATCGCGTGGGCGTGCCCGAAGTGCCGTTCCATATCGACGCGCTGCTGACAGACTCCACCCTGGTCGGTGGTCTGGCGCCCATGCTGGGCGAGCAGCATTTGCGGGTGGTGTCGGTGCGGGGTTTCCCGACCTCGACCTGGACGGGGATTCTGGACGACCTCAACCGCCTGGGCTTTGCGTACCGCTGGAGTACGCGCTTTCTGTGCCTGGACAAAGCCGAGGCGGAACGGGAATTGGGGCGCCTGCGCCGCCAGTGGTTCGCCAAGCGCAAGAACGTCATCGCGCTGCTGCGCGAAACCATCTTCCAGCAGGAAAGCCCGCTGGTCGATACCGATGCGAACAACAAGGCGTCTGACGCGGACGCTGCTTTGCAGGAGCTGGGCAGTGATCAGGTCGCCTTCGGCTACCTCACCGCCACGGTGACGGTGCTCGATGCCGATCCGGCCGTGGCCGACGAGAAGCTGCGCAGGGTGGAGCGTGCCATCCAGGGCCGGGGCTTCGTCACCATCCCGGAAACGCTCAACGCCGTGGATGCCTGGCTGTCGTCCATTCCGGGCAATGCCTACGCCAACGTGCGCCAGCCCATCGTCTCGACGCTGAACCTGGCGCACATGATGCCGGTGTCGGCCGTGTGGGCCGGGCCAGAGAAGAACGAGCACCTGGGCGGCCCGCCGTTGATCGTCACGCGCACCGATGGCGCCACGCCGTTCCGGCTGGTGACGCACATCGGCGACGTGGGCCATACGCTGGTGGCCGGGCCGACCGGCATGGGCAAGTCGGTGCTGCTGGCCACGCTGGCGATGCAGTTCCGACGCTATCGCGGCTCGCGCATCTTCGCCTTCGACATGGGTCGCTCGATGCGCGCCACGATCCTTGGGCTGGGCGGCGAGCACTACGACCTGGGCACGGATGGAGAGATTGCCTTCCAGCCACTGGCGCGCATCGACCGCAAGGGCTACCGCACCTGGGCGGCCGAATGGATCGAAGGCCGCCTGCTGCACGAAGGCGTGGCGGTTGGCCCCGAAGAGAAGGCGGCCATCTGGTCGGCACTGGGGAGCCTGGCCGGTGCGCCGGTGGAGCAGCGCACGATGACGGGGCTTTCCGTGCTGCTGCAGTCGAACACGCTGCGCCAGGCGCTGTCGCCCTATGTGCTGGGCGGTGCGCACGGCAAGCTGCTGGATGCGGATTCGGATCGCCTGGGTTCCGGTGCGGTGCAGTGCTTCGAGATGGAGGAACTGATGCACAGCAAGGCCGCCGTCATGGCCGTGCTGCAGTACCTCTTCGCGTGCTTCGATGAACGCTTCGACGGTGCGCCCACGCTGCTGATCCTGGATGAAGCCTGGCTGTTTCTCGATGACCCGGTGTTCGCCGCGCGCATCCGCCAGTGGCTCAAGACGCTGCGCAAGAAGAACGTGTCGGTGATCTTCGCCACGCAGTCGCTCGCGGACATCAAGGATTCGAGCATTGCGCCCGCGATCGTCGAAAGCTGCGCCAGCCGCATCTTCCTGCCGAACCCGCAGGCGACCGAGCCGCAGGTTCGAGCCATCTACGAGGGCTTCGGGCTCAACAGCCGACAGATCGAGATCGCGGCCACGGCCGTTCCGAAGCGCGACTACTACTACCAGTCGCGCCTGGGCAACCGCCTGTTCGATCTCGACCTGGGGCCAGCCGCGCTGGCCTTCGTGGGCGCCTCCACGCCGCAGGACCAGCGCGACATGGATCGCGTGCTGCTGGACGCCGGCGTGCCCGGCTTCGCAGGCGCCTGGTTGCGCCATCGCGGCCTCGATTGGGCGGCCGATCTGCTGGCGTCGTTTCCTGGCCTCGCGCCATCCCCTGCGTCCCGTCCATCCCATCCATCCCATCCACAGGAGAACCAACCATGAAGAAGCGTCTCGTTGCCGCCGCCGTCGCGGCCCTGCTGTGCACCGTGCCCACCGCCCATGCCCAATGGGTGGTGGTCGATCCCACGAACCTCGTGCAGAACGCGCTGACCGCGATCCGCACACTGGAGCAGATCAACAACCAGATCCGCCAGCTCCAGAACGAAGCCCAGATGCTGGTGAACCAGGCGCGCAACCTGGCCAGCCTGCCGTTCAGCGTGGTGAACCGGCTGCGCAACAACCTGGCGACCACGCAGCGGCTGATCGCCCAGGCCAGGGGGCTGGCCTACGAGGTGGCGAACCTGGATCGGGAGTTCCTGCGCCTGTACCCCGAGCAGTACGCTGCCTCCGTCAGCGGCGCCCAGATGGTGCGCGACGCGCAGGAGCGCTGGCGCAACACCTTGAACAGCCTGCAGACCACCATGCAGATGCAGGCCCAGGTCTCGCAGAACCTGGGCGAGGACGAAGGCGTGCTGGCCGACCTGGTGGGCCAGAGCCAGTCGGCGCAAGGCGCGCTGCAGGCCATGCAGGCGACGAACCAGTTGCTGGCCCTGCAGGCCAAGCAGTCCATCCAGACGCAGCGGCTGCAGATCACGCAGGACCGGGCCGCTTCGCTGGAGCTGGCGCGCCAGGCGGCGGCCACGGAACGCGGGCGCGAGGTGCGGCGGCGCTTCGTGGGCGAAGGCACGCCCTACACACCGCATGCCGTCGACTTCTACGGCAACTGACGGGGCCGGGCCATGGACGACGTGACGGTCATCGACCGCTTCCTGAACACCTTCTCGCGCTACATCGATTCGGGCTTCGGGCTGCTGCAGGGCGAGGTGGCGTTTCTCACGGCCACGCTGATCGTCATCGACATGACGCTGGCCGGCCTGTTCTGGGCCATGGGCCACGCCAGCGGCCAGGGCGAGGACGTGATCGCCAAGCTGCTGCGCAAGGTGCTCTACGTGGGGGCCTTCGCCTACATCATCGGCAACTTCAACACGCTGGCGGGGATCGTGTTCCGCTCCTTCGCCGGCCTGGGCCTGACGGCCAGCGGCTCGTCCCTGAGCATGGGCACCTTCCTGCAGCCGGGGCATCTCGCCAAGGTGGGCGTGGACGCGGCAGCACCGATCTTCGACCAGATCGGCGACTTGGCGGGGTTCCCCGAGGTGTTCGTGCACGTCGACCTGATCGTGGTGCTGTTCTTCGCCTGGCTGGTGGTGATCCTCAGCTTCTTCGTGCTGGCGGTGCAGCTCTTCGTGACGCTGATCGAGTTCAAGCTGACCACGCTCGCGGGCTTCGTGCTGGTGCCGTTCGCGCTGTGGAACAAGACCGCGTTCCTGGCCGAGAAGGTGCTGGGCAACGTGGTGTCCTCGGGCATCAAGGTGCTGGTGCTGGCCGTGATCGTGGGCATCGGCTCGGGCCTGTTCTCCGAGTTCACGATTCCGCCGGGCGCCGAGCCTTCCATCGACCAGGCGCTGGTGATCATGCTGGCGTCGCTCTCGCTGCTGGCCCTGGGCATCTTCGGCCCAGGCATCGCGACGGGGCTGGTGTCCGGCGCCCCGCAATTGGGCGCGGGTGCGATGGCCGGGGCGGCGGTGGGTGCGGCGGGCGCTGCGGTGGCCGTGGGCGCCGCAGCCTCCGGCGTGGGCAGCGCCGTGGCGGCCGGGGCACGCATGGCGCCCGGCGCCGCACGCATGGCCGCCAGCGGCGCGCGCACGGCGGCTTCCACGGCCGGCAGTGCGGCGAGCGGTGCGCGGTCGGCCTACCAGGCCGGCTCTGCTGCTGCCGGTGGTGGCGCCAGGGGCGCGATGGCGGGTGTGGGCAACGTCGCCCGGACGGGCGCGCAGGCCGCTGGACAGAAGGTGGCGGAGGGTGCGCGCTCCATGAAGGAGCGCGTGGCTGCTGCGTTCCGCCCGGAGTCTTCCCCGTCCAGTGCCGCATCGAGTGGCCCGCAGGGCAGCGCCGATGCCGGTGGCTCACCGCCACCCGCCGAACAGCCCGCCTGGGCCAAGCGCCTGCATCGCCGCCAGCAGCTTACCCATGCCGCGACGACCGCCGCCCACACGCTGCGCGGGGGCGATGGTGGTGGCTCGGGCCAAGGCCCGAGCCTGCGCGAGGACTGATCTTTTGCTGATCCCTTTCGATTTCTTTGTTCCAGGAGAACGCCCATGCGATTCAAACGCGCGCAGGTGCGCTATGCGGATACGCCGCAGCCTGCCACCCCGTATCAATCCGCTGCCCAGGTCTGGGACGAGCGCATCGGCTCGGCCCGCGTGCAGGCGAAGAACTGGCGCTTCATGGCCTTTGGTTGCCTGACGCTGGCCGTGCTGATGGCCGGTGGCCTGGTCTGGCGCTCGGCGCAATCCATCGTGACGCCCTACGTCATCGAGGTGGACCACGCGGGCCAGGTGCGCGCCGTGGGTGAGGCCGCCACGCCGTACCGGCCCAGCGATGCGCAGACCGCTTACCACCTGGGCCGCTTCATCGGCCTGGTGCGCTCGCTTTCCATCGACCCCATCGTGGTGCGGCAGAACTGGCTCGATGCCTACGACTACACCACCGACAAGGGCGCGGTGGTGCTCAACGAGTTCGCCCGCACCCACGACCCGTTCGCGCGCATCGGCAGGGAGTCGGTGACGGTGCAGATCAGCAGCGTGACCCGCGCCAGCGACACGTCGTTCAACGTGCGCTGGACGGAGCAGCGCTTCGTCACCGGCGCGCTGGACCGCACCGAGCGCTGGAACGCGGTGGTGTCCATCGTGCAGCAGACGCCGCGCACCGAACAGCGCCTGCGCAAGAACCCACTGGGCATCTACGTCAACGGCCTGTCGTGGAGCCGCGAACTCGATTCTTCCGAAGGAACAAAACCATGAATGCCATGAATGCGCTTTTGTGCAAATCCGCCTTGCCGGTGATCCTGCTGGCATCGACCCTGCTGCTCGCGGGCTGTGCCACGCAGGGCACGCCGCCGCCGGTGATTTCGCTCGACGAGCCGGTGCAGGCCCAGCCGCTGCCGGAGCCGCCCAAGCCGGTGGAGGTGGTGGCCGTGCCCGAGGTGTTGCCGATGCCGGCGCAGTTGAAGCCCTTGCCGGAGGTCGCTGCAGCCCCGGCGGCACCGGAGCCGGCCGACGAGAAGGTGCGTGTGTCGCGCGCCAATGCCGAGGCACGCATGGCGCCCACCCGCGAGGGCTACATCAATGCCATCCAGGTCTGGCCTTTCACCGACGGTGCGCTGTACCAGGTCTATGCGGCCGTGGGCCGCGTGACGGTGGTGGCGCTGCAGCCCGGCGAGGAACTTGTGACGGTGGCCGCTGGCGACACCGTGCGCTGGATCGTGGGCGACACGTCCAGCGGCAGCGGCGCCGATCTGCGCGTGAACGTGATGGTCAAGCCGATCCGCTCTGGGTTGAAGACGAACCTGGTCATCACCACCAGCCGCAGGGCGTACCTGCTGGAGCTGACCTCGACCGAGAAGGCATGGATGGCTTCGGTGTCCTGGGACTACCCGAAGGACCGGATGCTGGCCTTGCAGCGTCAGGCGCAGGCGGCCAGCGCGGCCGCGCCGGTGGACGCTGGACTGTCGCTGGAGAAGATCCGTTTCCGGTATGCGGTCAGCGGCAGCAATCCGCCGTGGAAGCCGCTGCGGGCTTTCGATGACGGGGAGAAGGTCTACATCCAGTTCCCGGCGGGCATTGCGCAGGGCGAGCTGCCGCCGCTGTTCGTGATCGGCGCGCAGGGCGATGGGCAACTGGTGAACTACCGTTTCCGCTCGCCGTACTACATCGTGGACCGGCTGTTCGGCGCGGCAGAACTGCGCCTGGGAGCCGACAAGGGCGACGTGGTGCGCATCGAGCGCACGGACGGTGTGGCAGGCGCAGCGCGGGGGAACTGAGCATGAGCCAAGACGAGACTCCCGACCTGGCCGCGCCGCAGGCGGCCAAGGTGACACCCGAAGCGGTGGCGCTGCGCGCGCAGCCGCGCCCGGTCACGCGATTGAACCGGCGCACGCTGGCCATGCTCGTTGGCGGCCTGTCGGTCGCCGTGCTTGGCGCCACGATCTGGTCTCTGCAACCGCAACGGCGCGGCACCCAGGAGCCAACCGAGTTGTACAACGTGGATCGCGTGTCGAAGTCGGAAGGGCTGGGTAACTTGCCGGCCGACTACTCGAAGCTGCCGGCCGCAGTGCCGGAGCTCGGGCCGCCGTTGCCGGGCGACCTCGGCCCGGCCATCGTGAAGTCGCAGCAGCCGGTGACGGTGGCCTATGCGGCGCCGGGCCACGACCCTGAGGATGCCTTGCGCAAGGAAGCCGATGCGGCGATGGCCTCGTCGGTGTTCTTCCGCTCGGGCAGCTCGGGCAAGTCCGCTGCGCCGGCCACCGCGACGCAAGCCTCGGCTTCGCTTGGTCATCCATTGGCGGGCTTTGATCCACTCGCCGCCGGGCCGGCATCGACGGCCGCACAAGCACCACAAGCACCACAAGCGGCAACCGATCCGACCGTTGCGCAGAACCGGCAAGACCAGAAAGAGGCGTTCCTCAAAGGCGGTTCTGCGGAAACCCGCAATTCCGGCCACCTGACCCTGCCGGCTTCGCCGTACCAGGTGATGGCTGGAACGGTGATCGCAGGGGCACTGGTCACCGGCATCAAGTCGGACTTGCCGGGCGACGTGATCGCCACGGTGACGGAGCCGGTCTACGACACGGCCACCGGCAAGTTCCTGCTGATCCCGCAGGGCTCGCGCATCCTGGGCCGCTACAACAGCCAGGTGAGCTATGGGCAAAGCCGTGTGCAAGTGGTGTGGAACCGCGTCATCCTGCCCGACACGTCCTCGCTGACGCTCGACAAGCTCGTGGGCACCGATCCCGCCGGGTATGCCGGGCTGGAAGACGGCGTGGACTGGCACTGGGGCCGCATCTTCGCGGGCGCGGCGCTGACGACGCTGCTGGGCATCAGCGCCGAGCTGGCCGCGCCGGAGAACCGACAGGACGGCAACCGCATCGTGATCGCCGGCCGCGACAGCGCACAGGACAGCATCAATCAGGTGGGTCAGGAGATCACTCGGCGCAACATGAACATCCAGCCCACACTGACCAGCCGGCCGGGCCTGCCGGTGCGCATCATCGTCAACCGCGATCTGGTGCTGCGGCCGTACCAGCCGATGTTCTTCAATCGGAGAGCTGCGCAATGAGCACGACGAAGAAGCTGCGGCTGGGGCCGCTGCCCAAGACCGAGAGCGTCAAGCTGACCTTTGCGTGCCCGACCAGCTTGAAAGCCGACCTCGACCGCTACGCCGCGCTGCACGGCCAGACTTATGGCGAGGTGGTCGATGCGGCGACGCTGATCCCGCACATGCTCGGCGCGTTCATGATGCGAGACCGAGGGTTCAAGCAGCGTGCGGCGTCAGGGCGCTTGGACGCAGGCCGCTGAGTGCTTGTATCAGGTCTTGGATGGAGGGCTCAGATAGACAGATCAATGGAATCTCAAGAGCGCCCGCTACAGTTTCGGAATGTTCAGCTTCGGCTTTGGCGAACTCTTCAAGTTCCTGCGTGCTCCAAGAGGAGTCGCCTCTTTCAGTCAGGCGCTTTTTCACAACCTCCGTTGAGCAGGTCAGCAAAATGATCGCTTCACAACTCAGGTCGCGGAAAACCGCTTCTGGTAAACGTTCATGCTGGTTGATGGACTTTCTGAGAACCAGGTGACCGTCCAGCATGAGTGTGTTGCCGTTGTCATTGATTCTTTTGACCGCCCGGAGGAGGGCAGCCTGATTCTCGGCCACTTCGTCAACTTGCTTGTTTTTATCCCAGGTGATGCTTCCGCGTTCTTCACGGATCAGTTGGCTGGCAGTTGCATAGACAAGGGAAAGCCGTTCGGCTGCAGGCTTCGCCAAATAAGTCTTTCCGACACCGTGGATTCCGGCGATGAATATCGTCATATGGGCTCTTTGCTGGTGACCATTTTTCCTTGAATCTTTTTCAACTCAGCGGTAGAGAGATACCTGAAAGACTGAGGTGGGGCGAAGGCCTTAAAAAGCGACTTGGGATCGATAGGCGAGGCTAACGGCTGCACGCTACCCAGCAGAACAGCACACCCTTGTGGCTTGCCATCGAAGTAGTCAAAGAGCTCGCGGCGGGTAAGAGCCCCGCCGCGACTGTTGCAGTGGCTCCAGAGCATGGTTGAAGATCCACGCACGATGTCTTCTACCTCGACGAGAGCGACGATTCTCTGGACAGGCGAACTGGCATACACGGCGATCAGGCCAACATCTTCTGCCGCCCAGGTTCGCCGAAATTCGACACGCTTAATTCCGGACGAGATGAGGTCCGCATACTTGGGCTTGACCGATAGCAAAACAGCCCTACCTGCCGGCGGCAGCGAGCACTTTGGAAAAAGCGACATCTGAAACTTTGCGAATGGATTGGATCGGGCCAGTGACAATGCTCTCGAGCTTGAGCCGATCGTATGAAACGGGATGGGGCAGGTGCTCGACCAGCCGAAATAGGATGACCTTGGTCTTGCGCTTGGCCATTTCCTCGATTTGATCGAGCGCGTAGACGGTTCTGCGGCTGACCAGGCTGGCGATCTTGGCTGCATCGTCTAGTATTTCAAAACGATCCACCACACCGATGGAGGTGATGGATTTTTCATCTTCTGTTCGATAGAAGAGAACGACATCTCCGGGGTGGATCGCATTGGTTGGTGCATGGCACAGATAGGCGAGCTTGATCGCATTGCCGACATTGCCAGCCATGCCGAATAGCCGCTGCTGTTGCGGGCTGTAGTCGGGGAAGAGGGTTTCGTGGAAGGCGGGCTGGATGGGGATCAGAAATTTCTGAACTTGAGCGTCGCGACGAAAGTGCGGGAAAAACCTTCTGATGTAGTCAGAAGGTTCCGCCGTGCTGTCCGTGGGAGCAAGCCGGGGGTGAGGCTTCACCAAGACAAGGTCGTTGGCGTACGTGCCGCGTTCTTCGAAACCGAAGTCGTGGAGCAAGCTGATGAGGTAATCATGCTTGTCGGGGTCGGCATGGATGAACACGTGATCGCACGCGTTGTCCGTGGCATAGCGGAAGGCTGCTTTCAGAAAGAGTTCGCCGATTTTTCGGCCTCTGACGGTTTCGCCCACCTTGAAGGTGCAGAGCTTCAAAGCCCGCCCGGATAGGTGTTCGCCTGCATCGGTGATTTTCTGGTCGACTTGTGCAGCGTAGATGCATATAGCGGCCAGGGTGTCGTTCTCGTCCCGGTATACCCAGGCCATGCGGTTTTCCCGCGCTTTGCTGCGGAACCACTCGTCGAAAGCCCCCGGATACCCCTCACGCAGGCTGTCGAAGAATTCAGATGGAAGCAGGGGGGTCAGTTTGTGGAGCGGAACATCTTCGATGTTCGGCAAGAAGACCTGGCGCGGCTCGTGCAGACGTCGAAGCCAATCTTCCGCCGTTTGAATGGTGTAGACCCGATCACCCAATCCATGCGTGCGGGCCTTGGCGTGCAGCCGTCGATCCTCGGTGATCAGCGCATGCACTGCATCGCATGCAAGGGCGTAGAGGATCTCGTTGTCGCAGGCGTCGTTGGCGCTGGTCGCCGCTGTATTCCAGGGGCAGGGCGCTACGTCTTGCAGTGCAGGGTACTGCCTGATGCGCTGCAGGCTGCGTTCACGACGTTGCACATCCGCATCGCGCTCGAAATCTGTGATGGTCGCCGGGTGATACAGCAGCGAGTGGCCGCCGATGTTTGCCAGCCTGACGAAGTTGGCGAGATTCTTCTCCAGGATCTGGAAAGAATCCTGAAGAGGGATCAACACATTCGTGTCGAGCAGGAAGCGCAGTCGCTGCGTCAAGACGGAGCCTTCTCGGGCGACGGCCAGTTATGGCTGGCTGCCGAGAAAAGTCAGCGCATGGCCTCGCAATGCAGCCGTGAACCGCGCAAATGTCAGGTCCTCTGCCGGTTGCGAGATGACTGTATTCCTCGAGTTGGTGGCCAACATGAAGCAAGCGGAACTGTAGATTCGCTCGAGCACAAGCCGCCGGCACAACAGTTCGTACCGTTGTGCGTAAAAGCGACGGTAGAGACCCATGTCGATCACAGCCAAGTCCTTTAACCACGCGGGTTTGGGTGGCCTGTTGATGATGGAGTGGGCCCGGAGGGCTACAGAGTAGCAGGGCGAGCTTTGTCGTGGTTTAGCTAAGCAATCGAGTTCGCTCGCGTATAGGCCCAACTGCTGTTCGGCAGAAGCTGAACGCACAGTGCGCGTGCGTTATGGCCCGCGCTTTCAGTTAAGGTGACTGATCGCTATTTGTTTTGGGTCAGCACCATCAGAACATCTGCGTACCAAGCGCAATTGAGTCCAAGCCACTCATCTTTGATCAGGTCGCGGGTGCGCATGTCCATGCGCGTGGAATGCACGCCGAGCAACTGCCAAGTCGGCAGAGAGGACCTGCGTTCTTGGTCTTTGCTCCTGCGTCGAACGACAGGCGCACCGCTGCTCCCACGGTGTGTGCGGGCATCGGTCAGGAAGTAGCCCTGTTGCTGGAAGCGCACGCCGTACGCCGAGGCGATCGATGCGCTGCGCGCTACGGCGAGGTGATGGATCGTGTCGTGGAACCCCAGCGGAAAACCAACGATCATCAAATTGTCTCCAATCGCCACGTCCTCATTTTTAGGGTCAAGGTGCGACTGGTCGAAGGCATGCAGCACCGCGTGCTCGGGCAGGCGGCTGGTCTGGATCTCGATGGTGGCGATGTCCACCGGGCCGCCCGTGTCGGCGGCCTGTCGCCACAGCGCGAGGCCGTTTCCATAGAGGGGTATCGAGAAGGTCGCGTACTGGGTCAGGTTGCTCGCATCGGTATGCAATTCGATCTCGACGCGGTCGGGAAAATGCTCGCTTGGCTCGTCGCAAAAGACATGCCGATTCGTCACAAGGAACAATCGATCATCGCGGCGGAAGAAGAAGCCGCTTGCACCGGTCAACAATCGCGTTCCAGCGTAAGTGTGGATATGGGTCGTGGTCAGCAGAATGGCCTCGACGGCCTGGCGTGGATTGGCGTTTCCCTGTGGCTGCACGATCCCGGCGAGCACCGCGCGCGTTCTGGCAATGTCCCGTTCAAAGGCGGCCAGCACATGGTCTGAAATGGGGGTGTTCAGAATGACCGTTCGAGCTGCTTCGGCATGTGCTTCGAACGAACGCACCAGAGTGTTATGGGTAGCGGGCGGTAATGCTTCCAGCAGAGAAGGAAGCAATGCGTCCAATGCGATCAGGCTGCCCTTGAGTTCGCAGATGCGCTCGGTGGCCTCCTGCAGATTTTTCATGGCAATGATGCCTTTCAGAAATGAGAAAGCGCGGATGAACCGCGCTTCGCAGGTGGGTGTGGAGAAGTGATTGGACCATCAGGCCCAATGCCTTCAACTCACGGCACGAATGTTGGAGGCTTGGGGGCCCTTGGCTCCCTCGGTGACTTCGAACTGCACGTGCTGGTTCTCAGTCAGGGTCTTGAAGCCGCCGGCTTGGATTTCACGGAAGTGGGCAAAGAGATCCTTGCCCCCGCTGTCGGGGGCGATGAAGCCGAAGCCCTTGCCTTCGTTGAACCATTTCACAGTTCCGGTTTGTGTCGTCATATCGATTTCCTTTCGAGGTTACCGGGTCGCAAAAACGCATCCGGCGAAGAGACGCCAAGAAAATCATCAAAGGAGATTCGACACAGCCGCGGGAGGAACCCGGGAGAAGCGGAAAAAGACCGATGCAATGAATGCCTTGCACATATCAACGAACCCATAGTACGCGCATTGCGCCTTGCGTGCCGGTTTCTCTAACTTATATTTTCCTTGGCGTCGAGAGTCTGTGGCCGTGGCAACCACACTAACAGCGCCAGGCCAACGACCGCTGAGAACAGCGAGGCCAGGAAGATGCCGATCTTCGCGCTGTCCATGAACGGGCCGACCAGGGCAAGATTGGCAATGAACAGCGCCATCGTGAAGCCGATGCCTGCCAGAAAGCTGCCACCCGCCATGCTGCCCCAGTTCAGATCCGGAGGACGAATCGCCAGGCCGGAACGCAGAGCCAGCCAACTGAAAAGAAGAATGCCTGTTGGCTTGCCGATAGCAAAGCCCAGGAACACCGCCGCGGCGACAGGCTGGGCCGCGCTCGTCCACGAGAGTGCCAAGCCTGCATTGGCGAGAGCGAAGATCGGCATGATGCAAAAGCTGACCCACGGGTGCAGTGCCATCTCCAGGCGCTCGACCGGCGAGAGCGACTCGCGCGCGGCAATCTCCGCCACCTGCAGGGTTCCCCGATCACTTGTGTGGGCGCTGCCTTGGTTGCCCGTTGGATGGGCGATGACCTGCCCCAGGATCGCGTAGAGCCGGCTGTCGCTTACCCAGCGCCTCGCAGGCGTCATCAGCCCAAGGATTACACCGGTGACCGTGGCGTGAAGTCCCGACGCATCGATGGCCAGCCAAGTGGCGCAGCCCGCGATGACATAGATCGGGATGCTTCGAATGCCGGCGGCGGCCAAACCGCGCAGGATGCCGATGCACAACCCGGCCAGGGCGAGCATGCGCCAGTCCATGTGGTGGCTGTATCCGACAGCGACCACCAGGATGGCGCCGATGTCATCGACGATCGCCAGGAACAACATGAACACCCGCAGACTGTGCGGAATGCGCTTGCCGAGCAATGCCAGACAGGCAATGACGAACGCGGTGTCGGTGGCCATCACAATGCCCCAGCCATGCTGGCCGGGTTGCGCCCACTGCAGTGCCAGATAGACGGATGCGGGCGCGACCATGCCGCCCAATGCCGCAGCGATGGACAAGGCTGCCATGCGCGGGTTGCGCATCTCGCCCAGGACGGCTTCGCGCTTGAGTTCGAGTGCCACCAGGAAGAAGAACAACGTCATCAGCCCGTCGTTGATCCAGCTTTTCAGCGAACGACCGAATTCGAACTCTCCGAGCCGCAGTTCGATGCGTGTTTCCCAGATGCCAAAGAAAGCATCTGCCCATGGAGAGTTGGACAGGAGGAGGGCGGCGATGGTGAACGTCAGCAGGACGGCACCACCGGCCGCCTCGATGTGCAGGAATCGGACAAAGGGTGGAGCGATCCGGTCGATCAATGCCCGGGGGAGCTGGACGGGTGCGGTGGAGTGGGGCCGTGGGTCATTCATGGGTTTCCCTGATGGCGTGGGGTCGTGTGCGTGATGGCCTCATGCCATCCATCCATGCGCGCACGGGCTTTTATCGGAGCTATTGACTCACGCGGTCGGTGTCGGGAGCGCTCCACCGCGGGCCTTGGGTAGAGTGCGGTCCCGGTGCAGCAGCCTCAGTACGGCCTCGTCGCCGTGGCCGGCAGGTCGAAGAAGAACCGCACCATTTCCACCGAGGCATCTGGGCCTCTGGCATCGGTGTAGGTGCCGCTCCCATCGCCCCCGGACCATGCGTGTCCTGCCCCATGGAGCGTCCATGACTCGATGCATGCATAGCCTTGACCGCAGGTATGGACCGTGCGGCTGTATTTCCGCCCGCCCCCCGCTTCGCCGGTTTGTGTGCTGCTGGCCGACGTTCCGTGCGCCTGGCGCGCATGTACGACGATCTGCACTCCGTTGCTGTGCTGGACCGTATGGTCCCGGTCGCCATGAAAAACGATGATGGCTGTGATCGCGGCGGCGTCATAGGTGGGAGCCCGTGCATGGAAGGGGTTTTTCATGGGTACTTTCTCAAACTGAAAAGGTTTTGTCGAAAGAGATCAGCGAATGCGTTCGGCCAAGGCCCGCCGCACGGCGGGACCGGCCTGGAAGGCTCACAGCACGGTCACCGATTCGATGGCAGCGGATGCCAACTCCGGAGTGACGTTGTCCGCGATGCGCGCGAGCCCGACCACCTGAACCTGCAGGCGCTGACCGGTAGCCACCGCGCGTTCAAGATCCTCTCGTCCTACGTGCTGCAAGCCCACGGTGAGAGTGCGCCGCGCCACCGCCTGCTTCACGACATTGGCGTGCAGGGCCAACTGATTGCGCACGGCCATGCGGACAAGATCCGAGCGGTTTGTGTAGAAGCCTTCCTGCACCAACAGGTCGACGTGACCAATATCTACCATGCCCACTTTCCGGTCATCTTTTCGGTCTCGCCACCTTACTGTTTCAGTTCAGAGCGTGGGAACTCTCGTTCATAGCATCCATTTGAAATCCTTTTAAAGCATAAATGGCGTTGTCTGGTTGACTATCGCGACGGACGGATTCGCGCCACCGCAGGCCGATCCGCGGTCTGTCGACCTTTCGATGAGGCAGGTTGCGCAATGGATGGTCGGAGTCCGATGTTCAGCGCAAGGTGTGACCGGGCATGGCGATGGTGAACACGCAACCGCCATCAGGTGCGCGTCGCACATCGAGGGTGCCGCCGTTCAGCTCCACACTTCGGCGAGAAATAGTCAGGCCCAGGCCCATGCCGCTGCGGTCGTCTCCCGCCTGGGTGAACGGCTGGAACAGCGCCTGCATCGCCGCATCCGACAGGCCGGGGCCGTTGTCCTGCACGTCGATTAGGATGTGCTCGCCCTTGGCGCTGGCCTGCAGGCTGGCCACGCCGCCGTCAGCGCGCGAAAACTTGAACGCGTTCTGCAACAGGTTGCCCACGGCTGCGAGCATCAGGTCCCGGTCGGCGTCCAGAGCCAGCGACGGGTCCACGGCCGGGGCGCTGAACAAGCAACCCCGGCTCTGCGCCTCCATCGTGGCGGAGAGCTTGATTTCCGCGATGAACTCGGCCAGGGAAAACCGTTGCCGCTGCGCGGGCATGCCGGCGGTAATGCGCACCTCAGCCAGCGACCGATCGATCAGCTTGCTCATTCCTGCCAGCGCGCGGTCGAGCACGCCAGCTGTTGCGCCATTGGCTCCCACGTCTCCTGCCTTGATCGCCCGTTGCGCCAGCTTGGCGGCAAACAGCATGTTGCGTAATTCGTGCGCGAAAATGCCCAGACGCTCGTTGAGCGCCTGGGTGTGCCGGTCGGTCGCCTCGATCTCGCGCTGATGGGTGTATTCGGTGACGGCGCTGGCGATGGCATTGTCCAGGCAGCGGTTCAGGGTCCTGAATTCGTCCACGCCGATCGGCGTTCCGGTCTCGAACGCCATGTCGGAGATGGCTTGGCATAGGTCGCCGTAGTCGTGTACCACTTCCTCGACCGTGAAGCCGTGTCCCATAAGTTCCCGCCCGTGGCGGGTGGCGGAATCGCCGATTTCCGAGACAGCGCTGACGCCTCCTGCGACCCCGGAGACTTGGAGGCTGCGCTGCGGATCGTCGGTGCGCTCCGCCATCAGGGTCTGGATCAACTGATCCAGGAACACGGTAACCCCATGCGCGAGCTCTTCTTTGACCACCCCAGGCGATCGCAGGGCGACCTTGTCCCGGCAGCGCGCGATCAGCGTGCCACGGTTCGCAGATAGGAACTCATGCATCATCTGCACACAATACTCCTTGCAGGGGACAAATGGCCCAACGGCTGGATCGGAAAGGCGTTCTTCACAGTGTGATCACCAATAGATGGTCGCCTGGGGTGACTGGTACGTGTACGGCGCCGCCGAAGGCCAGCGCCACACCGTCCAGGACCGCCGACGAGATACCAGCGCAGTGCATCCCCGGCGATTCGACCTGGATGGTGTAGCGCGTCGCTCCGAGGACGACCTCGGCCTCGAAACCGGGCCATTCGGCTGGGATGCATGGATCAATGACGAGTACTTCACCTTCGCGGCGAATGCCCAGGATCCCTTCCATGCCAGCTCGGTGCATCCAGCCGGCGGCGCCGGTGTACCAGGTCCAGCCGCCCCGGCCTTCGTGCGGCGGCACCGAATACACGTCGGCCGCCACCACGTACGGCTCCACGCGGTAGCGCGCCGCATCTTGCGGTGTGCGTGCATGGTTGATGGGGTTGACCAGCTTGAACAGCGCGTGGGCGTGCGTGCCCGCCTGCGGGTCGGCGCGCAATTGCGTGAGCGCCAGAATGGCCCACATGGCCGCGTGGCTGTACTGGCCGCCGTTTTCGCGCAGGCCTGGTGGGTAGCCCACGATGTAGCCGGGGTCGCGGGGAGGGCGGTCGAAGGGCGGGGTGAAGAGCAGCGCCAGCCCAGGATCCGGCACCAGCAGGTGTGCGCGCAGTGATTCCATCGCGGCCTGGGCGCGGTCCGGATCGGCCGCACCAGACAGTACGGCCCAGGATTGGGCGATTGAATCGATGCGGCATTCCTCGTTGTCGCGGGTGCCCAGCCAAGTGCCGTCGTCGAAGGTGGCGCGCCGGTACCAGGCACCGTCCCAGGCCTCGCGCTCCAGCGCGGCAGTCACAGCCTGGGCATGGGCGCGCCAGCGTGCAGCACGGGCGGGGTCGCGCGCCTCCACCAGCGGGTCGAAGAGGGCCAGCGTGCGCACCAGCAGCCAACCCAGCCACACGCTCTGCCCCCGGCCATCCTGGCCTACGCGGTTCATGCCGTCGTTCCAATCGCCGGTCCCTATCAGCGGCAGACCCAATTTGCCAGTGAGCGCGATGCTCTGGTCCAATGCGCGCGCGCAGTGCTCAAACAGCGTCGCCGAGGCGCAGGCCTGCATGGGCTGGAAGAAGGCGTCATGCTCGCCGTCCTGCAGCACGGGGCCTTCCAGGAAGGCGATGGATTCGTCCAGCACTGCCGCATCGCCCGAGACGGCGACGTAGCTGGCCGCGGCGAAGGCTAGCCAGACGCGATCGTCCGAAATGCGTGTGCGCACGCCTTGGCCCGAATGCGGCAGCCACCAGTGCTGCACGTCGCCCTCCACGAACTGGCGGCCCGCGGCGCGCAGCAGGTGTCGGCGCGTCTCTTCGGGCCGCGCGAAGGCCAGCGCCATACCGTCTTGGAGCTGATCGCGAAAGCCGTAGGCGCCGCTGGCCTGGTAGAAGGCCGAGCGGGCCCAGATGCGGCAGACCAGTGTCTGGTAGAGCAGCCAGCCATTGAGCAGGATGTCCATCGCGCGGTCGGGCGTGCGCACCTGCACGGCGCCCAGCAGGGCATCCCAATGGTCTCGCACCCGCCGCAGTTCGGCGTCCAGGTTGGCCTCTCGCCAGCGCGCCGCCAGCGCCACGCTCTCCTGCGCGTTGCCGCATTGCCCGAGCAGGGCGATCACGTCCACTGATTCGCCGGGACGCAGCACCAGGCTGCACTGCAGCGCAGCGCAGGGGTCCAGGCCTGGGCCCACCGCGCCGGACAGGGTTGCCAGGCTCCGCAATGCCGCCGGTGCCGCCAGGCTGCCGTAACAGCCCAGGAATTCCGTGCGGTCGGCGGTCCAGGCGCTCTGCCGGCCCGCGAGGTCGGCAAAGGCAACGCGGCCCGGGAAGGCTGTGCTCCAGGGGTTGCGCGCCAGCAGCACGCCACTGGCCGCATCGGCCTCGGTCAGGATGAAAGGCGCGCAGGCGGCCCGCGAGGCGCCCAGCACCCATTCTGCATAGGCCGTGACTGACAGGCGCCGCGTCTGTGCGCCGCGGTTGCGCAAGGTGAGGCGCGACACCTTGACAGGGTCTTCCAGCGGTACGAATTGCAGTAGTTCCAGCGCGATACCATGCGCCTCGTGCGTGAAGCGACTGTAGCCATGGCCGTGGCGCGCAACATAGATGCCGCCGTCGCGGATCGGCTGCGCCGTAGGGCTCCAGAGCTGGCCGCTCGCCTCGTCGCGCACGAAGAAGGCCTCGCCGGTGGGATCGGTCACCGGATCGTTGGACCATGGGGTGAGTTGGTTCTCCCGGCTGTTGCCGGCCCAGGTGCTGGCGCTGCCGTCGGCCGAGACCTGGAAGCCGAAGCCCGGGTTGGCGATGACGTTGATCCAGGGTGCGGGCGTGGTCTGACCGTCGGCGAGTACGGTCACGTATTCGCGGCCGTCGAGGTCGAAGCCGCCGAGTCCGTTGAAGAACTCCAGCCGCGCTGTGTTCGGGCCCTGCGCCTGCCTAGGCAGGGCGGAGGATGGCAGCTGCGCGGCCGATTTGAGCGCAGAGCTCGCGGTGAGCGTCGCCTCGGGCAGTCGCGCGATTTGCCGGGCGATGTCGCCCCGACGCGCCAGCAGCACCACGCGGGCTGCTGACTGTAGCAGGCCGCGGGCCGACGCCTCCATCAAGTCTGCGCGCAGCGCATGGACCACACCCCGGGCCATCGCCTCACCGTCGAGGCGGGGGCGTGACTGGCTGCGGCGCACGGCGGTCTCGATGGCGGTCTGCAGGTCCTGCACATAGGACGAGGCGCGCTCGTTGACGATCACCAGGTCGACGCTCAGCCCCTTCATGCGCCAGTATTCGTGCGCGCGCAGCAGTTGGCGCACCTGGGCGATGTCCTCGATTTCGTCGATGCGCAGCAGCACGATCGGCAGGTCGCCCGAGACCGCGTGCCGCCACAGGTCCGACTGCGGGCCGGCGCCGCGCGCGATCGCCTCGGCCGGCGCGCGTAAGCGCGCACCCGCGTAGAGGATCGGCGCCGCCAGCCGCTGGAAGTCCGCCGCTTCGTCGGCCTCGATGCCGATGTGCCGCAACTGCACCTGAGCCTGGGTCCAGGCCAAAGTGCGGGCGCGCTCGAAGGCGCTGCGGTCGTGGTGCTGGTCCACCAGGTCGAGCAGCGCCTCGCGCGTGGCGGCCACCAGCGTCCAGAAGGCCAGCCGCGCCATCTGGCCCGGGGCGATGCGCACGCGGTGGCGCACCGAGAAGACTGGGTCCAGCACCGTGCCGGCCGTGCCGGACAGCGCGGCGCCGTCTCCCATGGCCTGCGCCGTGGCCGCCGTGCGTCCGCGGCCCAGGAAACGTTCTCGGTCGGATTCGTACTGCACAGGCGCCGTGGCGATGCCTTCGACGACCGCGAAATGCGCCGCCCACACCGGCGGCTCGTTGGGCGTGCGCGGGCGGCGCGTGGCGATCACGGCGCCGAACTCGGGCAGGTATTCGGTCTGCACGAACATCTTGGCGAAGGCCGGATGGGCATCATCGGCCGCGGGCGGCGCCAGCACCACCTCAGCGTAGGAGGTGAGTTCGACCTCGCGCGCCTTGCGGCCGGTGTTGGCGACTGTGACGCGGCGGACCTCGCCGTCGGCTTCGGCCGACACCACCACCTCCATCGTGGTCGTCAGGCTGCCGTCGTGCCGCGTGAAGGCGGCGTGATCCTCGGCGAAGACCACTTCATGGCTGTCGGTCGCCACGCCCAGGGGCTGTGCCGCGGCGGACCAGACCCGGCCGCTGTCCGTGTCTCGCAGGTAGACGTAGGCGCCCCAGTCGTCGCGGGTCGCGTCTTCGCGCCAGCGGGTCACGGCCAGGTCGCGCCAGCGGCTGTAGCCCGTGCCCGCCGCGGTCAGCATGACGGCGTAGCGCCCGTTGGACAGCAGGTGCGTGGCGGGTGCGGCCATGGTCGACATGCTTATGCGCCGCACCGCGTTCAGGTCGCCATGCGGCTCGGACGCGCCGGATGGCACTTCCTCGGCGCGCGCGTGCGCCACGGCGACGAGGCGCGGCATGCGCTCATGCAGCAGCAGTTCGCAGGCCTGGATCATCGGCTCACGATGGAAGCGTTCTCGCATGCGCGCGCCCTGCAGCGTGTTGGCGATGGCGACCAGCGTCATGCCCTGGTGGTGCGCCATGAAGTTGCGCACGATGGCGACCTGTGATCCGCTGGGCAGCCGGGCGCGCGTGAAGTCCAGTGCCTCGTAGAAGCCATGGCGCCCAAGCGCGCCCAGCGCCTGCAGGCGCTCGAAGTTGCGCTGCGCGAGCGGTGCATCGACCATGCTGGCTAGACCTGTGGCGTAGGGCGCGATCACCAGGTCCTCGGCCAGGCCGCGCTTGAGGCCCAAGCCCGGCACGCCGAAGTTGGAGTACTGGTAGGTGAATTCCAGGTCGCGGGCGCTGTAGGCCGATTCGGAGATGCCCCATGGCACGCCCATCTGCCGGCCGTAGGCCACCTGGCGCTGCACGATCAGGCGGTTGGTCTGCTCCAGCAGGCTGCCGGCCGGCGCACGCATCACCAGCGAGGGCATCAGGTATTCAAACATCGATCCGGACCAGGACACCAGGGCCGATCCGCGGCCCACGGGGATGGCGGTGCGACCCAGGCGGAACCAGTGACGCGTGGGCGCATCGCCCTTGGCGATCGCGAACAGGCTGGCCAGCCGCGCCTCGGATGCCAGCAGGTCGTAGCAGTTGGCGTCGAGTACGTTCTCCACCGCGGCATAACCGATGGACAGCAGCTTGCGCTCGGGGTCCAGCAGGAAGGCGAAGTCCATGTCGAGCGCCAGCGTGCGGGCCTGTTGCGCCAGGGCTTGCCAGCGGGCATCGAGGCCATGCGCCGCGGCGGCGAGTGACGCGGCGTCGCGCGCCTGCTGCTTGATCCGCCCGCGCAGCGTATCGATCCAGAATAGAAGGTCGTCGCCCTCCGCATGCACTGCCGAAACCAGCCCACGCGCTTCTTCTGCTGCCTTGTTGGCCAAACGCTGGAGTACCGGCAGCAACAGGCCGGCAGGACTCTGTAGCCCGGCGTCGATGTCATCGAGGATGGCCCGCAGCCGCTGGCCCTGCGGCCCCTGGGCCGCGGGTTTGGCAGACGCCGACTCGCGGGCCAGCGCGAGTGCATCGCCCACACCATCCGCCCAGTCGGCCGGCAGCGGCGCGCCCACCCATTCCTCGCAGGCGTTGGCCAGCGCGATCAGGTGGCCCGCCAAGTTGCCGCTGTCCACCGACGACACATAGGCCGGTGCTAGCACCCGGGCCGTACGCGTGTCGTACCAGTTGTAGAAATGGCCACGGAACCGTTCGAGTGTCTGCAGGGTGGCGAAAGTCGCTTCTAGGCGCTCGCAGGTCTGCAGTGCGCCAGCCCAGCCGAAGTCGCGGGCGGCCACCGCCGACAGCAGGTACAGGCCGACGTTGGTGGGTGAAGTACGGTGCGCAACCACCGGCTGCGGGCCTTCCTGAAAGTTGTCCGGTGGCAGCATGTGCTCGGCTGGCGTCACGAAGGTCTCGAAAAAGCGCCAAGTGCGGCGCGCCGTGCGCCGCAGGGCTAGGGCATCGGCGAGTTGGGGCGCGCCGGACGGTACGAGCGGTGGGCGACGGCTGGCGCGCCAGGCCAGGGCCGGCGCCGCGAGCCAGAGCGCCAGCAGGAACAACGCCACGGGCCACGCCGCGGGCGAGAACACGCCAACACTCACGGCCAATGCCACGGCCAGCAGTACGCCGCCGGCCATCTGCCCATAGAAGCCCGCTACGCCGGGCCGCGGGCGAGCGGCGGACTGGGCGGCGGTTGTCCATTCCAGCAGGTGCCGGTGGGTCGCGTACAGCCTGATCAGGGTGCGGATGATGGCGTCCAGCGCGCGCCACGCCTGGTCCGGTAGCAGGGCCAGTGCCCAGCCCGCCTGCAATGCGGCCATCCGCAGGTCGGTGGCCAGTAGGCGCAGGTGGCTGCTCAGCCGGATGCCCGTGCGTGGCGGCCCCAGCCCCGCGAGGCTGGGCAGGAAGGCTGGCACGGACAGGGCCAGCACCAGTAGCCCCATAGCCTGCAGTGACTGAGGCCAGGGCAGCCAGGCGCACAGCGCGAGGGCCAGCAGGCTCGTTGGCGCGAGTAGGGACCGCCGCAGATTGTCGATCATCTTCCAGCGGCCCACCGGCGGCACGGCTGCACCCGAGTGTCTCCGTCCAAGCACCCAGGGCAGGAGCTGCCAGTCGCCACGCGTCCAGCGGTGTTGGCGTCGTGCGGCGACGTCGTAACGGGCCGGGAATTCCTCGACCACCTCGACGTCCGACGCGAGTCCCGCGCGCGCGAACACGCCCTCGAACAGGTCGTGACTGAGCATTGTGTTCTCGGGAATGCGCTCGGCTAGTGCGGCCTCGAAGGCATCGACGTCGTAGATGCCCTTGCCGGTGTAGGAGCCTTCGCCGAACAGGTCCTGGTAGACGTCGGACACTGCGGATGCGTAGGGGTCCATGCCGCCCGCGCCGGACGACAGCCGCTGGTAGAGCGAACCATCGCGGCCCAACGGCAGCGCCGGCGTTACGCGTGGCTGCAGGATGGCGTGGCCGCCCACCACGCGCTGTTCGGCATCGTTCCAACGGACGCGGTTCAAGGGGTGGGCCATCTTGCCGATCAGGCGCAGCGCCGCGTCGCGCGGCAGCCGGGTGTCGGCATCCAGCGTGATGACATAGCGCACGCCGGCCAGGATGTCGGGCTGCGCGCCGCCATCGAGTGGCATGAAGCTGGTGTCGGTGGCGCCGCGCAGCAGCCGGTTGAGTTCGTGTAGCTTGCCGCGCTTGCGCTCCCAGCCCATCCAGCAGCTCTCGCTGGCGTTGAACTGGCGCCGTCGGTGCAACAGGTAGAAGCGTTTGCCGCCCGGGGCAGGGCCGTGCCGTTGGTTCAAGATGGCGATGGCCTTCTGCGCGATGCCGATCAGGTGGGCGTCTCCGTCCTGCACCTCCGTGTCCGCATCGAGGCCGTCCGACAGCAGGGCAAAAGACAGGTCGCCACTTGCGCCGGCCAGATGGTGGACCTCAAGGCTCTCGATGTGGCTGCGCAGCTCCGCCTCGCTGGACAGCAGCGTGGGCACGACGACCAGTGTGCGCAGGTTGGCAGGAACCCCGTCGACCAACGCCAGGGCAGGGAGTCCCACGGGGCCAGCGCGCGCGGCGATTGCTCGCTGGACGAAGGCTGTAGCCACCTCGGTGGCGGGCAGGAATGCGGCCAGCGCAAGCGCCGCGAGCAGCCCGGCGGGAGCTGCCGCCGAGGCACCTGTGGCGAAGGCGGCCCAGAACGCCAGGCCCAGCAGCATCGCTGCCAGCGCGAGGATGGCGGCTGCGTAGCCGCCAAGCCCGAGGCGGATGTTGAAGCGGTCGATGCGCATGGCCAGCGGCGGCCTGAATCCAATGGCCTGCTCCAATTCGCCGCGCCCCTCGGCGATCAGGTAATGGCCGGGATCTGTCATGCTGGCGTCATGGACGCGAAGCTCGGACGTCTTTTGCGAAGCCGCCAGTGCCAACGCCCGCTCAGCAATCGCGAGTTCGGACAGGGGTGAACCTCGTGCCAGTTGCTCGATCGCGGCGCGGTAGCGGTTGCGTGTCGGAAAATCCATCTCTGCGAAGGCGCTGACGGCCCGCAGGCGCGCATCAACGAGACTGTTGCTCTCGAACAGATCAGCCCAGTCGATGTCCGACATTAGGCGCATGCTGGTGATGACGTTGCGTACCGAGACGTTGGAGGCGCCCTGGCGCTGTTGTGCATGCAGGATGGCCTGGTCCGCATCCGTACCCTGGTTGCGCAGCCGCTCGTCCAGCCATTGCAGAGCCGGCGTGGTGCGCGGATCCTGGTCGCGCAAGCGCTTGGCGAGCTGCGCGGCGAACAGTTCGGATATCGGGCCGCTCGCCCGCGTTGCAATGTCCCGGTCCAGCGCTGCATACGCGCCGCCTGGCTCGAGCAGACGGTCGGCGAGGCGTTGCGCGTCGGCGCGCGCGGCGCGTCCAGCCGTGATCTGGTCGGCCAGCCGGCGCAGGTTCTCTATCAGTACGATGCGCAGAGTGATCGCTACGGCCCAGAGTTCGCTGATGTCCAGCGGCTGGACTTCCTGATAGGCCGCGATGAAGCGGCGTAGGATGGCGGGGTCGAAGTGGCTGTCGGTATGGGCGACGAAGGCCCAGGCGAGTCCGAAGACGCGTGGATAGCCCGCCAGCGGACCGTCTGCCAGCTTGGGCAACTGGTGGTAGTAGCCCGGTGGCAGGTCGGTGCGGATCTCGCGCACTTGCGCCTCGACCACGTGGTAGTTGTCCAGCAGCCACTCGGCGGCCGGAACCACGCGGCGGCCCGCAGCCACTTCCGCAGCACCCGCACGGTAGGCCAGCAGCAGCTCGGCGGCGTTGCAGCGCAGCCGGCTGTGCAGCGAAGGCACCCGGGGCGGGCTGGCGCTGACCCGCTGGGCCGCGGCGAGGCTGCGCGCGTGCTGTTCCAGGCGCTCGATGCCGAATAGTTCCTCACGCAGAGGTGCGGTATCGGCCCAAGGACCTGGGATAGCGCGCCGGAACGCTAAATGAATAACTGGATGCATGGGCGCCTTTCAGGGCGCCACGGGCACGGGAGGCCCCGATCACCCCGCCGAGCAGAAGATGGGCAAGATGGCCCTTGTGGAAGCGGCTGGGCGATGTGAACCAGTGCGCCTGTCAAGACTTCTTGGAAGTCTGCACGGGTGTCGCTGCGGCCCTGGCCAGTACCGGGGAGGCCGGGGCTGCCGGCGCCGGTTTCTTTTTAGGTTTTTTTAGTTCCCGGTTGCCGCGCTTTCGCTCTTTTCCTGCCATGGAGTGCTCCTGCTCTTGAATGTCAGCCCGCTATTGCGGGCGAAATGCTCAACCACTGGATGTAATGGCTGGCGTGTGCGTCAGGAAGGGAAGGGTTCTGCAGGACGCTGGCGTCAATCAGCGGGAAGCGAAGGGGCCGCCCATTCGGTAACGACTATAGATAGTGGCATGCGACTACATTTCAAGGCCCTTTCCTCGCTTGAACCAAGCTTGCCGTCCTCCTCGGCGGGAGTTGCGTAGATTGCCTCAGGGCGGGAGAGGTCGTTCTGGCGTTCTCCTCTTACTGCGGCTGGCGCCGCGTGGCGCCACGCCGACCAGTCATATGTTCAAGATCCCACTCAGCCTGATCGGTAGGCGGCACGCTGGCACGCTGCGGCAATCGGTGAACGCCGAGGCCGACATGAAAACGCTGATGGCGGCGCAAGTGCTGCTCTGGTTACTGCGAGCGCCCCACGGCCATGCCAAGAACTTCAGCATTCAGCTCCTGCCACGCGGTCGTTTCCAGTTGACCCCGCTGTATGACGTGATGTCGGTCTACCCGGTGTTGGATAAAGGTCGCAGCCCGTGGTCACCGTATGAAATCAAGCTGGCAATGGCCTTGATCGGCAAGAGCCGGCACTACGAGATGCAAGGTGTCCAGCGCAGGCACTTCAACAGCACGGCGCAGAAAGTTGACTATGCATCGACCGCTGAGCCGATCATTGAAGAACTTCTGGCTCGTACGCTATCGGCAATCGCCGAAGTGCAAGCCGAATAGCCACAGGACGTCTCACCGCGTGTCCGTGATGCCATCCCTGGACGGGCTTGAGCGGGCGGCCAGAACACTCGGTGAGATGCCGCCGTAAGGAAGCGAAGAGCCGGGTGTTTCAGGGCGAGTTCGAGCGGGCGAAGATGCAACCCGATCGACGATAAGGCCGGATGGGCTGCTGCCGGTTCCGTTGACACCGACCTAAGCTTCTTGAGCTTTCTCGAACTGTACGGGACTGAGATAGCCGAGCGTCGAATGCCGGCGCGTCGGGTTGTAGAAGCACTCGATGTAGTCGAACACATCTGAACGGGCCCGCCCTCGTGTGCGGTACACCTTCCTGGCCGTGCGCTCGGTCTTGAGGGAGCTGAAGAAGCTCTCCATGGCCGAGTTGTCCCAGACCTCACCGGCCCGGCTCATGCTGCAAGTGATGCCTTGTTCATCCAGCAGCTTCTGGAAGTGCTCGCTGGTGTATTGGCTGCCCTGGTCCGAGTGATGCAACAAGGCCACCGGCTTGCCTCGCCGCCACACGGCCATCATCAGCGCATCCACCACGAGCTGCGAGGTCATGCTCTCCTGCATCGACCAGCCCACGATGCGCCGCGAGTACAGGTCCAGCACCGCCGCCACGTACAGCCAGCCCTCGGCTGTCCAGATGTAGGTGAAGTCGGCTACCCACTTCTGGTTCGGGCCATCGGCCCGGAACTGGCGGTCCAGCACGTTATCGGCCACCGCGCCGCGCGTGCCCCGGTCCTTGGGCAGTCCACGTCGTCGGGGCCTGGCTCGTAGTGCCTGCTCTCGCATGAGTCGCTCGATGCGGTGCAGACCACAGGCTTGACCTTGCTCCAACACGTCGTGCCACACACGGCGCGCGCCGTAGGTGCGGTCGCTGCGCACGAAGCTCTGGTGGACCTGCGCGCCCAGCACTTCATCGCTGAGGCTGCGCTGGCTCCTGGGCCGTGTGAGCCACGCGTAGAAGCCACCCCGCGAGACACCGAGCGCCTCGCACATCAGATTGACCGGCCAGGCCCCTCGGTGTTTCGCCACGAAGCCGAACTTCACATCGACTCCTTCGCGAAGTAGGCCGCGGCTTTTTTCAGGATGTCGCGCTCCATCTTGAGCTTGGCAACCTCCTTGCGCAGTCGCGCTATCTCCGCGTCCTGGGCCTTCTGCTTGCCGTTGCCAGGGAACGCCTCCTGGGGCTCCTCTCGCAACTCACGAACCCACTTGCGCAGCACGTTCTCGTGAACGTCCAGGTCCTTGGCTGCCTGGGCCACAGCCACGCCACGCTCGGTGACCAACCTGACCGCCTCGAACTTGAACTCGCGGCTGAATGTCCTTCTTCTCTCCATGAACCACCTCCGGTTTCATCTTCCACCTTAACAAGGTGTCATCGAAACCGGCAGCAGCCCAGTTTGTCAATCGGGGGCTCATGCGATGAGCACGAACAAGAAGCTGAGGCTGGGGCCGCTGCCCAAGACCGAGAGCACAAGGGTCACGTTCTCTTGCCCAATAAGCCTGAAGGCTGAACTGGACCGCTACGCCGCGCTGCACGCGCAGACCTACGGCGAAACGGTCGATGCGGCCGCCTTGATTCCGCACATGCTGGAGGCTTTCATGGCGGGGGATCGAGCATTCGGAAAACGGCGGACACTCAAAAGTGCTTCATTGACTAAATCGCCAGACGCCTGACGACACCGTTGGCTGCGATAAGGATGTTTAAAAGAGGCAGCGACACTTTTAGGCGCTTGAGTGGCAAAGCGTAGTTATGAACTTTTTGAAGAATGAGCCAGGAGAGGAATAGGAGGATCCCCTGGTCCCGGGATGATGCGAATGGACGGCGCATGAGAAGGGCAGCCGGTGAATCGCTGTATCAAGACAGCTAAAATATAGGGTTGCCAGAAGTGGGTCTGGCTTGTCGCTGTCGGCCCCTTCCTGCACTCCATCGGGTGGGCCGGTGGCTTCATGATCTGAACACGAGAAGAAGAACTGATGGCGCGGCACAGTGAGATTCCGGTGATCGATTTGTTCGCCGGGCCGGGAGGGCTATGCGAAGGCTTTTCGTCCATCTTTGACGAGGCCGGCGCGCGGCGCTTCGCCGTCAAGGTCTCCGTTGAGATGGACCCCATCGCCCACCGGACACTGCTGCTGCGGTCGATTTTTCGCAAGTTCCCCAAAGGCAAGGTCCCTAGCTGCTACTACGACTACATCCGCGGGAAGATCACCCGCGAGGCGTTCCTGACCCATCCCGACATCAAGGACGCGGCCGAGCGCGCCGCCAAGGAGGCGCGCTGCGCGGAACTCGGCGCCACCCCCGCCGAGGAGGTGGACGGCTGGATTCGGGAAGCGTTGGGCAACCAGACCGACTGGGTGCTCATCGGCGGCCCGCCGTGCCAAGCCTATTCGCTGGCCGGACGCTCGCGCCTGCGCAGCAAGGACCCGAAGAAGTTCGAGGCCGACGCCAAGCACTTCCTCTACACCGAATACCTGCGGATCATTCAGCAGTTTGCCCCGGCCGTCTTCGTGATGGAGAACGTCAAGGGGATGCTGAACTCCACCAATTCGGGCAAGCGCATCTTCGAGAAAATCCTCGCCGATCTCAAATCGCCGCGAGAGAACCTGAGCTACGAGGTTCGGTCGCTGGTGGTCCACAAGGCCAATGGGGAGGAACTTGACCCCAACGACTATGTGATCGAGGCCGACGACTACGGCATCCCGCAAAGCCGACACCGCGTCATCCTCTTTGGCATCCGCTCCGACGTGGCGGAGGCGACTCCGGCCCTCGCTGAGAACCCCGAGCGCTTCCTGCTGACCAAGGCCAAGAAAAAAGTGGGTGTGAGCGCCGCCTTGGCGGGCCTGCCCGCTCTGCGCAGCCGGCTGTCCAAGGAGCCCGACTCGCAAGAGGCGTGGATGAAGGTCCTGCGCGAGTCGCCCAAGTCGCTCAAAGACTGGCGCATTCCGTTGCGAAGCGTCATCGAGACGGCCATGGAGAAGTTCATTAAGAGGGCCGAGAAGCAAACGACCTTCGGCTCGACCTTCATCCCCATGGAGGTGGCGCCGGGAGAGGCCATGCCCAAGGCATTGCGTGAGTGGTATCTGGACCCGAAGGTGGGAGGCGTCCTGCAACACGAGACGCGCAGCCACATGCGGTCGGACCTGCACCGCTACATGTTCGCCGCTTGCTTCGCGGCCACCCAGAAATACGCCCCGGACCTTCGCAACTTCCCGCCAAGGCTACTGCCCGACCATGTAAACGTGGACGAGGAGACGATCCCGTTCAAGGACCGCTTCCGCGTGCAGATGGGCAAGCATCCATCGTCCACCGTGGTGGCCCACATCAAGAAGGATGGGCATTACTACATCCACCCGGACCCCGCGCAGTGCCGCAGCTTGACGGCCCGCGAGGCTGCCCGCCTGCAAACGTTCCCCGACAACTACTTCTTCGAGGGGAACCGCACCGAGCAATACGGGCAGATCGGCAACGCGGTCCCACCACTGCTAGCCAAGCAGATCGCGGAGATCATCTACGCCTTCATGTCGTCGCCACGCAAGTAGGCGGCGAGCGCAACCTCAGCCTTCGACTCGAAAGTCCCGCAACTTGGCTAGGTTCTACGCTTGGTCCCATAAGGCGCTGTGCCGCTCCATTCCTTCCTCGGTCGCCGGGTCCATCCCGTGGCGCAGGAAGACCGCGTAGATGACCATGTTGGCGTTGCAGAAGTCGTGCGAATGGCAGACCTCTGGCACCGTTTCCGCGCGGTTGCGTTCGACCAACTCTCGCATTTGCTCCAGCCCAAGACAGGCGTGGAGGTCTTGGCTGAATTCGAGATCGATGGTGGCGGCGGAGGGCGTCATAGGCATTCGGCGTTAGGGTGCGTGGCACGGTTATAGCGTGCGAATGGCCGACTCCCCGCCCGTTTCCGAAGCCCTGTTCTTGTCGTCCGCCCGGTTCCAAAAGTCGTGAATGTGAAGCGTCTTGTCGGCGATTCGCATCAATGCTGGCATCGGATAGACGATGGGCACTTGCCCATGTTCTTCGATCAAGCGCGCGTGGACATCGCGCATGGACCCAGCGGACGGGCCAATCTCCATGCGCGCGCGGACAAACTGCGGCCACACGCCCATCGCCAGTTCGGGCGCCTCCGTCCTGACGCCATAGCCTTGTGTGCGGACCGACGACCTTGAAATGGCGAAGAGCAACGCGCTCCTGGCGGCCTCGCCTCGCTTCTGCTTGAGCCGCAGCGACTTGTCGAGCGCCGAGACACCGTTTTCGTCGAGCCATGACTTGACCTTGCCCGACCAGTCCCCCAACTCGGCGGAGAGGTTGGCGGCCTTGCTGCGAAGCTGGCGCACGTCGTTGGTGGAGTAGTCCTGCCACTTCAACTGAAAGAGGCCCACGTCGCCCGTGAGTTTGTCGTAGATGATCGCGTCAATGTCCGTGAGAACCGCGCCGCCTCGGCGAAGTTTCAGATTGCCGGGGAAGCGGATATAGCGATTTCCGCCGAACATCCCAAAGAGCTGCCTGCGCATCCACTCCTCTCGGTCGGCGGCGACGGCGTGCTCTGTGCGCGGGTCCAACCACTGATGCTGGGTCCTGGCCGCGGTGAACGGGTTTCGGGTGAGGCACGAGACCGGCCGCAGGATGAACCCATTGCCTAGGTCGAAGAGCATGGGAATCAGTGGCGTGGAGTGCTCGGCGAGCTTCTTGGATTGCTCCGATGTCATCGCCAGAGCATTGAAGACTGCATGGACCACTGGCTCTGGGCGTCCACTCATGATGGAGATCGACTCTTCGAGCGTGTCTCTTGGTCCCCAAATGGTCAGGCTTTGAGCAACCGACACTTCAGGGAAAAGCTTCTTGGCGACCGACACGCAGCCGAAGTGTTTGGCATGAAGGCTGATGAGCGCCGCGCCGACGCCCGCGATGTCCGCGCCGGTGATGGGGCCCAGTTTTGCGTCTGCATGAATGCCGGAGTCCTCGCGCCAAGGTGTTGCCAGTGCCAGCGCCTCGGCCATGTAATGCCTGTCCACCTCGATGCGCGCGTCATACGCCACCATCACGCCATAGCCCGTGTCCCATGGTCTCACCAACGGCTTGATGAGCTCCTCGATGTCGGGTCTGAGCCAGCGCTTTACTGGAGCGTTGGCAATTGCCATGTAGTTTCCCGGCATGTCGGGGAAGCGCAAGGCATCACGCATTGAGGCCATCGTCCAGCCGACGCTTGACGATGGCAATCGCGCCTCAGCGGCCTTCAACTTGTCCAACTCCGAAGCGTCAGCGAACTGCGTCCGCGCGTCTTCGCTCATGCGGATGTGGAACTCGTCGCCATTCCTGGCCACTTCCATGATGCCCCTTTCGCTCATGTCGGCCAGGCGGCGCAGCATCGACACCTTGCCGAGCTCCTGCATGAGGCTGGCAGCGAAGGTGCGCGACTCTTGCGTGCTTTCCATAATGGGGAAGGCGCCGGGTTGGTCCAACGGCTCAAAGAGCTCGGCCACAGCCCTGTTCCATCCCCAATACATGAGGTCGAATGACTGCGCGACCTTCTCGTCGTTGCCGATCAGAGCCGGGGCATGGGTGCCCCAGTAGTCCATTGCGCGGACCACTTCGACGAACAAGACAAACCGGCCGATCCTGTCTGTTGGCAATGGCTTGAGGACGGTGGCGAGGTGGACCTCGGCCAAGTCTCGGAGGGCTTGCGCAGAATCGGACATGGCTCAGCTTCGCGTCGGCGCGCCGATTTCGCCAAGGGGCTCGCAGCCCTCGACCCAAGAGTTCATGGCGGCTTGCAGGCCAGCGGCGGCCTCCGCGTCGCGCGTCGAGCATTCCCAGACGCACAGCACCCGCCAACCGAGAGCTTGCAGCTTCTCGACCGTGCGGCGGTCGCGCGCCACGTTCGCCTCGAGCTTGGCCTTCCAGAACTCCGGCCGCGTCGCGGGCATCTTGGCGAATCGGCATCCCTGGTGCATGTGCCAGAAGCAGCCGTGAACGAATACGGCCACCCTGCGCCCGGGCATGACGATATCGGGCGCGCCTGGAAGGTCCCGCCGATGCAGCCGGAAGCGGTAGCCCAGGGCGAAAAGCATCCGGCGGACGATCAGCTCGGGCTTGGTGTTCTTGCCCTGGATGCCGGCCATCATCCGGCTGCGGTCGGCGGGAGAGACGATATCAACCATGGGCTTGTACCGAATCGGCTAAATCAGCCCTTCACAGGGCCGCGCACACGGAAATACTTATCGACGAGATGAGGGCGAGCCGACACGAAAGCTTGAAGTAGAAAGCGATCGACCTTGCGCACTTCCACGTCGCGCTTCCCGCAGATCGAATCTACCTTGTCGTGGAGAGTAGCGTCGATATACCCGCAGGTCATCACGCCGTACCCTCCGGCATCGTATTGTTCGATCACATCGCCGATGGACTTGATGTGCTTTGGCGTCAGCGAGTCATCAGCACGGATGTGTTTGCACTGAAAGACCCACTTGACCGGGGGCCGATAGAAAGGGGGGGCGCGGTTTGTCCAGGCCACTATGTCCCGCCCGCCATCGCGCGAGCGTGACTTGCCGATCTTCTCCAGCCGGTTTCGATCGAACTGCGGCGATGTGTACAGGTAGTCCCAGCAAAGCTGCTCGAAAAGCTCATCGTCGAGAATCTCCCACGGAAGATCGGGCGCCGACTTGGCCGACCCGCCATCGTGCAGGCTTGTTGCCAGAGATTGCAGGACCTCGGCCTGAGCAGCGCGCCCCGGGGTGGGGCGCTGGTGTTCGCTAAAGAAGACGATTGTGAATCCGGAGCACCTGAGTGCGGCAAACCCCGAAAAATCGCCGACCCAAGCGGACGGCTCGTCATCGGACCCGGCGACCCGCCCTTCGAAGGCAATGAGGTCATACGAGTCCGGCTCGGACTGCGTACGTCGAACAAACTCGTCGCCGCAGGCGATCGCCTGAGTGACGAGCTCTGACGGAACACCGACAACTACATGCCCGCCAATGAAACTGGCCTCTTGCTCGGTCATGACCATCCGTGCAGGCAGGAGCGCTTCACCGCTGTAGCCCACGCTCTCGAGCACCTCTGCGAGTAACGCGTCCGCCGGTAGGATCAACTCGCCATCCGACAAAAGAACGGCCCGACCACCTGCGCGGATGGACCTACTAACGAAAAAACCATACCGCCGTTCCGGGTGGCGCTGAAGATGCTCCTTCAGCGCCTCGGTGTCCTCCCACTCTCCATACGACATGATCAGGTTGCCGACGTAGTGATCGGCGATCTCGGGGAACAGGAGTTCGCTCTGTTCCAGGGATTCCTCGTAGTCGTATCGCGCTTTCCGGACTTGCTCGAATTCTCCGCGCAGACCATCGGTCTCGTGATCGGGATAGTCGACGAATATCGCCATCCGCGCGAGTTCCAGCGCCATGGCATGCGGGTCGTAGCTGTCAAGTTCAAGCCGGATCACATTCAAGTGCTCGACCTTCGTCCACGACATCGATCGTCGTGTCGCATAGGCGCCAAGACGCTCGGCGATAAGGGACGCGTCCAGAAAGTCATCGGCCAGATCCAGATGCGAGTTCGAACTCCCGACGGAGGGGAGTGGGATGTCAACGGCAAACGCACGACCCGAGGAGACAGCTAGCAAGAACTCTGTGACTACGTCGGTCAGCGTCTGAGCGTCGTTGGGCAACTCTAGTTTCACCGCCGACTGCGCGGCGTCATTTGCTTCAGGCATGTGCTTCTTGGAGAAGATTTCGAGGGAATCCTTACGAATTGGCCTATTTCATTTCCGGGATGTTGGTGGCCGGGGCCGAGTAGCTCGCGCCCATCACGGCCTCCTTGCACTCGGGCCGCTTGGCCCACTCGGACACCATCTTGCCGCCGGACGACGAGTGCAGAACGTCATTGACCTCCTTGGCCCACACGGCAATTTGCGCGAGCAGCTCGGGAGACGCCGCCTGTTTGGCCCAGATTCGCTCGAGATCGATGCGGTCGCCGAGTTTCTCGGCCACGAGCGACACCGTGTAGGCGGTCACGTTGGCTTGGAAGGCCTGGAACATCGGCCGCAAGAGCTTCTGCGCGTCGCGGTAAATCTTCGCCTTGGCGATCATGGCCTTGAAGTCGGCGACGCTGGGCAGCGGCGCCTCTTGGCCGTCGGCCGGCGTCAGGCCAGCCATGAACTTGTCGAAGTTCTTCTGCGAGCCGAGGCTGACGATGTCGGGCTTCTTATCCCAGGCGGTGATGTATTTGGCCAAGTCGGTCTTGGTGACGCGGCGGGCCGTCGGGATCGCCTCCTTCAAGGCTTTGAGCTTGGCTGGCGTGGTGCCCTCGCGGGCGAGCAGCGTGTTGTAGCTGCCCGAGGCGCGCTCGTAGAACCATTGGCCGACGCCGTCGGGGCAGTAGACCGAGCGCGAGAGCTTCTCGATCTCGACATGGAAAGGCTTGTTGGCCGACAGGTCCGATTGCCGCACGGCGTTCTGGCTGTTGGCAAAGCGGCTGATGTCGGAGACCAGCGCCTCCTCCTTGGCCGAGTCCTGCGCGCGCATGACGATGATCTTGGCGGGCACCCGCACGCGGCTGAGGTCGGTGTCGGGATACTTCTTCTTGGCGAAGTAGATCGACGCTGTGGTTTGTCCGCCGTTGACGATTTGCAGGCCCTTGAGCCAAGCGATGCCAGCCGAGCCGTCGCCGGGCTTGCCGAGGCGCATCTCGTCGGCCACGATCACGATGCCGTTGTTGTAGGCCATGAACCGCTCGGGGGCCGAGCGCAGCGTGTTCTGGATGCCGGCGTTGACGCCCTTGCCCTTGACGCTCAGGAACGACCGCACGTTCGCCTCGAGCAGCCGCGCGCCGAATTTCTCGTAGAGCAGGCGCAGCGCCTCGGCCGGGATCGCGGTGAGGGCATAGTCGTAGTCGTCGTTCTCGCCTGGCACGAACACGCAGGGCAGGGGCGCGCCCGAGACTTCGGCGAAATCGACCACCAGTTCGTCGCGCGGCTTGCCCTCGGACCAATGCCGGTGCAGCCGCTCGATGTCCATCACTTCCAGGCGCACGGCCTTGCCGCCGATGTCGCGGGTCTTGAAGCTCTTGGACTTGGCGACGCGGTCGGTGATGACGTAGACGCGAATCTGCTCCAAGTCGTCATAGATGGCCTGCAGTGTCTCGGCCAGCGAGCGCACGTCGCTGGACGGGTCGAGCTTGGGCGCCATCTTGCCCTCCGCGCACAGCGTCAGAAAGCGCAGGCACTGCTCGACGGCGGTCTTGGTCTCCGAGTCCGGCACGGGCGTCGGGACATCTACGTTGGCGTAGAGGCTCACAAACAAGTCGAGCTGGTCGCTTTCCTCGGACAGCGAGTAGCCGCTCAGGCGCAAGTTGGCGTTGCCGACCTTGCCTTCGAAGTGGCACTCGACGGGCTCGAAGGTCATGCCGATGTCCGACATGTGGTCCATTACGATGCCGGAGAAGACCAGCTCCTCATACAGCGCGCCGTCGCGCATCTGCGAGCGGACGGCGGCCTGCGTCTCGCGCAGGAATTCAGGCAAATTCATCCTTAGATTGCTCCCAGTTTCTTCAATGCGCCCTTGGCCCCGACGTTGTCGCCCGGCGCCTTGTCGAGGTCGATTTCATACATGGCCTTCATGATGCCCGCCGGAACCGTGCCCGAGGTCATCCGGGGAAAGTTGGCCGCGACCTCTACGACGCGCATGCCGGCTTGCTCGAACTTCCTTGGATAGCGGTCGGAGTGCGAATCGATGTAGCCCGCGGCTAGCAGGCGCTCGGATAGCAGCCGCTCGGCCTCGCCGTCGCCCTTGATGGCTTGGCGCATCGCCTCGACGAAGCCTGGCAGGTTCTGCCCGCTCTCTGCTTGCCGCAGCCGGGCTCCGGCCACAAAGAGGGGCTGGCGCGTGGAGTCGTCAAGCTGCTCGAGCGAGCCGATCCTGGCGGGGAATCCCGCCGCCGACAGCGTGGCCTTGACCTCCAAGGCGCCAGCACCAATCTCGAAGTCCTGGATGCCGTCCAGCGGCCCCACCCACGACTCGATGGCCGTGGCTGGCGCGACGCCCGCCTCGATGATGGCCCGCAGCAGCGTGAGCTCGCCAATCAGGCCGATCTCGGCATCGGGGCTCAGCGCCTGGCTCCCCTTGCGCATGAACTCCTGCCAGGCTCCCACGCGGCCGATGAAGACGCGCAGGAGCTTGCCTTCGTCGGAGCCGGCCGCGACCGAGTCGTCGAGCGCGCCGATGACATCGCACGCCATGGACGCAAAGAGCTCCGCGCTGCCGGCCGATTTGCGGGTCAGCGCGAGCCAGAGCTCGCCGCTGCCCTCGGGGTCCGCGCGCTCGACGGCAAAGCCCTGGCCCTCGGGCAGCTTGTCGGCGGCAGCGAGCTTCGCGCTGGGAAAGCACACCAGGACCGCCTCGGCGTTGTCCGGCGAGCGCCTGCCCGCGCGCAGCTGCAGTTCCCCGGCAGAGGGCAGGGCGATGGCTTGCCAGCCTGGCTCGGCATCGGCGCTGGTGAGCGACGACCAGGCCATCAGGAATTCGTTACTCGGACGGGCCATATTCCTGCATCCAGTAGAGGAGGTTCACTTCGTATTCCACCCGGATGCCGTTCTCGGCCGACGGGAAGGCGATGGCGAAGGCCATGATGGGCTTCTCCCAGCTAGGCACGATGAGGTTCTCAGGAGCCTTGGACTTGCCCTTGTAAGGGGACAGCGTGTAGAGCAGCAGCAAGCCGCGGTCGGCGTCGCCGCCGAGCCGGTCGCGCGCCTCGCGGATGCCCTTGCCGCTGGGGCTCGTGGGTGGGTTGACTCGGCCTCGCGCCGGGTCGGGCTTCCACGCCGCGCGGGTGCGGGTGAGCGCGTCGCGCCACACGTCGTCGTCGATGTCGATACCCTCGTCCTTCGGGTCGGTCAGAACGCCGATGGCGAACATCGCCGGGTCCTTCGCGCTCGGCTGGTCGTCCATCTTGCGCGTTTGGAGCGACTTCGCCTCGAAGCCGCCAGGGAAGGTGTATGGCTCGCCGACGCCGTCGCCGCCGGAGAGCAGGGCGACGCTCCACTGCTTCAACTTGCCGATGTCGAGCATCTTGGCGATGAAGTCGGAGAGCACCGCGGCCTTGGCGCTGGTGGCGTTCGGATGGGTCGCGTAGGCGGCGAGGAACGCGAGGACATGGGACGCGTCCACGTCCTGCCAGAGGCGCGCGCCCGGCCAGGAGTCGGCCTCACCGTCGCGCGGGTATTTGGGCGCGTCCACGAACTTCGTGCCGAGGGCCGCGACCAGCGCGTCGGTCGCGTCGAGGTTGGCCTTCTGGATCGCCGCGTTGCGGTGGAAGAGGATCGTTTGCGGGCGCGTGCCGCTGTAGGTCAGTGACAGCGTCTGCGCGTTGCGCATCTTCAAGGGCGACGTGACCGTGAGAGTCTCGTGCGACATGACCTTGAGGCCGTATTGCTCGGGCGTGAGCTTGGCTTTCGCCATGAAGTCGAACTCTTCGCGCAGCTCCTCGGAGGCGTCGGCGATGTGGCCGAACCATTTGACCAGGTCCGGCGACGTGTAGAGCCGGCAGAGATCCAGATATCCCGGACGGTAGCCGAACCAGCGGCCCATCTGCATCAGCGTGTCATACATCTTCGTCGTGCGGACGAAGTAGCTGGTGCATAGGCCTTCGAGCGTCAGGCCCCGCGCCAGCTTGTCGCCGCCGACCGCGATGACCTTGAGGGCGGCGCCAGGCGTGGCGTAGTCGAGCGCGTCCTTGGCCGTGCCGTTGATCGAGCGCACGTCGATGTCGTCGAGCACGTCGGGCAGCTTGGCGAGCACGTCGTCCCAGGAGGGCATCGGCGGAGGCAGCTCTTCGGGCGTCGAGAATTCGGCGATCTTGTCGCGCGTCGGCACGAAGTCTTCGTCCCAGAGCTTGCGCATCTGCGTCAACAGCTCGTCGGCGTCGCTGCCGCGGGTGATCTTCTGGCGCATCCGGCGCACGGCCTCCTCGACCTGCTCGCGCACATGGTCCTGCACTGCCACGTAGCGGGTGACGTGGATCAGCATGGAACTGTGGTCGAGCCCTTGGCCGCGCAGCTCGCGAACCGCGCAGGCCAACACGAAGGAATGGATCGCTTCGCGCAGGGACTGGGGAATCGTCTCCTGGCCGTTGTGGACTGGAACGTGGGTCTTCTTGTGATTGGGCGGCATCCACCCCGCCTCGGCCTCCGGGTCGTAGTGGTCGAGGATGCTGCACGAGAGCGGCAGTGCGCCAACGCGGCCTTCCTTGGTCAGCTTGCCGAACATGCGGGCGGGGCCGACGTAATTCGACGGCGCCGCCAGGTTGATGATGAAGGCCTTGGGAAAGAGGTCGGGGCCTTCGGCGATGGTCGCGCCCTTGTGGTGGATGTAGATGTTGGCAAAGGGCGTGGCCGTGTAGCCCACGTAGGCCTTGCGGGTGAACGAGTGCAGGACCCGCCGGATGAGGCTGTTGATTGTCTTGGGCGAATGCTCCTCGTCCGGCGTGCCGTCCTCGTTGAAGAGCTGCTCGCCAGTGTCCACCGACGCGTTGTCCGCTTCGTCGTCGATCACCAGCAGCGGCAGTTTGGTCACAAGCCTCCACTCCTTTCCGTCCGGGAGCGGTTGCTGGAGAGGCAGCGTGTAGGGGAGCGGGTGGGGCGTGTCGGCCACCCGCTTCTGAATCCACTTGAGCAGCTCCGTGAGCACGGTCTTTTGCTTCTTGACCACGAAGATCCAGGGCCGCTCCTCGGGCGAGATGCCGTTGAAGTGCTTGGCGATGGCCTTGCTGAAATCTCCGTTCTCCGCGCGAGTCGTCGCCGAGTTGGTTTTGAGGTCTTCGCCGAACGCGGCCACGCCGATGGACGCTCCGGGGTCGCCGCCTTGCGTCGTCTCGTAGCCCAGGAAGCCCTCCTCGAGGCGAATCTGGGTCTGCGAACGCAGGTTGTTGTGGAGGCCCGCGAGCACGATGATGATCTTGTAGCCGGCGTCGGCGGCCTTGTTGATGAGGCCCGTGTAGTTGCTGGTCTTGCCGGACTGCACATGCCCGACGACCAGGCCGCGCCGATCCCACGGATCGGCCCGCAGCGGGTCTTCGAGGAGGCCCAGGATGTCGCTGGTGGATTCGTCGAGGCCATCGACCACCACGTCCGACAGCTTCGACTCCTGGTAGTCGCGATAGCGGCGCCAGTAGTGCCAGTCCTTCTTGCGGGCGGCGTTGAGCCACTCGATGTGGCCGGCGTCATCCTTGAGCGTGGTGGCTTTGCCCATGCGGTGGCTGAACCGCTGAATCAGCGTGGAGACCGCCTTGGCCTCGTCGAGCGGGATCGGCGGATCGCTGGCGAACATCGCGGCAGCCAGTTTCACCTTCTCGGCGATGTAGGCCGGCGTGACCTTGGAGGAGTCCTTCTCCGCCTTCACCAGCCGCTGCGCGGTGGCGATGACATCTTCGAGCAACTGGGCTTGCGCTGCTGCTTCTTCCGCTGCGGTCATTTCTTACTCTCTAGTTTCGCGACGAGCGCGGGATATTTTTGGAACGGCTCCGTGCGTAACATTGACTTGCGCGCCTCTTCGACGCTAAGGCCCTTGCGCTCGATGAGGTCATTGAAGAGCACGCTGGCGACTTCGATGACCGCCGCGTTGGGCTCGCCCTCGAAGCTTGTGCGCGGCGTCTCCTTGTTCTCGGCTGTGTCGAGCCAGATGCGCTGCACGGGCACGGTCTCCTCGATCACGCGAAGCATCGACTTGACCAAGGGCGCGAGCGCCCCCGCGCTCTCCAGGACAGCCGCCACCGAAGGGTGCGCTTCGTCGATCCGGTAGCGCATACCGGCCCTGACCCGCTCGACGCGCCAGGCTTGCTCGATGGGGATGTTGCCCTTTGCGGGCGCGGGCGTACCGCGGTATGCGAACACGCGTCGGGCGCGCTCGCGGGTGTTCTCGGCTAAGAGGGTGAGCCAGGGGCGCAGCGACACCGGTGGGCGTGCAGTGGACTTGCGAACGTCAATCTTCCAGTCGGCATCGGCGGTGTTGGGGATGTCCAGGCGGATGCGCGCTAGGCGGTGCGCTTCCTCGCGGTTCCACGCCCGGGAGCTGCCAAGGCCCAGCCAGCCGCCCGCGACCAAGAGCCGCTCGTTGCGGTAGACGTAGAAGCCTTGCTGCGCGGTCCATCCGGCCGGGCCGGCGTTGTCCTCAAACTCTTTCGCGGTCAGCTTGTCGCGGTGCGGCAGGACGTGCGCCTGCACCGTGACCGTTCCGTAGTCGGTGGCACGGTTGCTTGGCGGCGACGACCAAGGCTTAGCCGGGTGCCCCGACATGAAAGGGTCCCACGGCGCTACGGCGCGGCCGTTGAGGAGCAGTTTGAGCTTGGCCCGCGGTCCTTGGAGAAGGCGGTGGAAGACCATCGCCAGATGGGACTCGACGGTGTCGATGAGGTCGTGGAAGTCGTCGGAGGTGTAGCCGGTGGTCACGACGCGGTCCATTGTCTCCCACAGTACGACGGTGCCAGCCTTCTTTCCCTTCAAGCCCGCGACGAAGGACTTGGACCCTTGCGCCGGCCCCTCGAACAGGAGCCACCCACCATCGGGATCGGCAGCGAGCTCGTCGAGGTCCCAGCGCAGGCAACTGGCGGCGCCGCCTTTGACGGTGGCGACTGTGAGGCGGCGGCACTGCGAGAAGGATGCGGTTTTCAGGCCCATGCCGAAGCGCCCGAGGTCGTGCGCCGAACGGACATCGAGCGGGTTCTTGTCGCCTAGGCGCATCGCGCTTTCGAGTTCGGCGTCATCCATGCCGCGCCCGTCGTCGAGGATGGTGATGCGGCTGTTCGGGCCGCTCCACACGAAGTCGAGCCGGACTTCGGTCGCGCCGGCCGACACGCTGTTGTCGATGATGTCGGCCAAGGCCGCACCGGTAGAGTAGCCGAGGCCCCGAAGGGACTCGAGCATCGCCATCGCGCGCGGCGGCGCGCTTCTTGACTTGGGCTTCATCGCCAATAGCCTTTCCCTGGCCAGAACTCGAATCCCAGGTCAATGAGATTTCGGACAATCTTGCGAGAGTGGTTGTTGGGGGTCTCCGTAATGTGGACCCATATTCTTCGATCAGGGCCGTCAGGAGAGTCTTCGACGGTGAAGCCAATGGCTCGGACGTGCGCAAGAAGCTTTTCGAGCGCATTGGGATCGGACCCTGTCGGCTGCTCCGGCCATGCGGCCACTTGCGCTGCCGGCTCAGGCTTCGTCGCCGCGACTTTTGCCTCCTCGGTTGGCTCGCGGCCGTCGTCCTCAGTGTCGGAGTCTGTTCGCGTGCTGGCGCTCTGACGGGGCTTCGGGGTCAGGCCGATTTCAATCAAGAATCGGTCGAGACGCGTGGGATGCCTCAATCGCCGCAGGGCCTTGGCCTCGATTTGCCGGATGCGCTCGCGCGTCACGTCGAGTCGCGTGCCGATCTCTTCGAGCGTCATCGAATCCTGGACGCCGATGCCGTAGCGCATGCGCATGACGTTCTCTTCTTTGAGCTTGAGGGTGCTGAGGAGGTGGTCCACCGATTCGCCCAACTGGATGTTCTCGACGCATTCCATGGGATCGCGGACGGCGAACTGGTCCTTCGCATGGGTGGCAATGAGGCAGTCGATATCAGGAAGCTCGTGCAGAGGCAGCGGCTCCAGGCTCATGCGAGAGAGAGCCTCAACCTTGGGGACGGGAAGCTCGACGAGCACCGAGACCTCCTCGAGCGTTGGCGCGTGGCCATGGCGAGACTTGAAGGCGTGGGTGGCTTGCGCAATGCGCTGAGTCTTCTCGTAGACGTGGACGGGGAGGCGGATGGTCTTGCCCTTGTCGGCCACGAAGCGCCCGACCTGCTGGCGAATCCACCACGTCGCGTAGGTCGAGAACTTGAAGCCCCTGCGCCAGTCGTAGCGGTCCACCGCCTTGATGAGGCCGATGTTCCCTTCTTGCAGCAGGTCGTCGAGCGGCTGACCGCTGAACAGGTATTTCTTGGCGATGGAGTAGACGAGCTTCAAGTTGGCGATGGCCATCCGGTCGCGCGCGCGCTGGTAAGTCCGCATCGCCTGGCCGAACGCATGGGCGGGCGCTACCTCGCCGACGAGCCCGGAGTCGGCCAGCTCCATCAGAAAGCCACGGGTCAGGCCCAGCGAGGCCAGCACGCCACGGCAGGCTTTCCATTCGGCCGTGTCCTGGCTCGCGCCGACGGGCAGGCCCGACAAGAGCTCCGCGTTGGCGCAAAACTCTGTGTGCTCGTCGGTGGACTCTTTTGTGTCGAGGTCAAACTGCGAGTCGGGTTCGTCTTCGGAGCCTGCGGACTCGCCCTCGGCGGCTGACGGCTCCAATGCGGCGTCCACTTCGGCATCCGCGTCGGTCTCGGCGGTGGGCGTAGAGTGCGAGTCCTGGGGTTCGATTTGCGGGCCAGAGGACATCGCGCGCAGCGGCTTGGCGCCTTTGGCCACCAGACGGGCCGTCTCAAGCGTTGCGGTGACGCCCGTGGGCCACGCGGCCAGAGCGTCGAGCGCCTGTTCAACGCCGCGCTCCATGGCTTGGCCCAGCGCGACTTCGGCCTCGGCTGTCAGCAGGGCCTCGCGCTGGAGTTCGCGCTGATAGAGGCGCAAGGGCTCGTTGTGGCTCGTGGCAAGGTCGTCCAGGAACGCCAAGGCGTCGGCGACTGCATCTTCTTCGCCGGGCTTCTCGTCGGGCGCGACGAAGACCTCAAAGCTCTCCTCGGGCGTCGAATACTCAAATCGCTCGTCGGTTTCGGCGCCGAGGTCGTTGATGACCATGCCAAGTAGCGCACCGGCCTCGGCGTCGGGCTCTCCGTCGTCGCCGCGCGTCAAATCCTCGATGACCTCTTGTGGGACGCTGCCCTCGCGGATGGCGCGAAGCAGGACCAGGCGCAGCCGCTCGCGGGCCTCGGCGTCTTCGGCGCGAGGCAGCGGAGTCGCACGGTCGGGCAAGAAGGCGTCGAAGTCATCCCAGTCGGCCGACGTGTCGATGGGCTGGTGTTCGGTGATCGCCGCTTGGATTTCCACGGCGGCCACGGCGAGGGTCGGATCGCCCTCGGGAGGCGCTTGTTCCTCCTCGGCCTCCCAGTCGCTCAGATCGAATCCAAGACCATCGTCGACGGCCATCAAGGCGGTTTCCGGCGCGGGGGCTTCCGGGGTTGGAGCTGCGGCTGGGGGAGGGGGCTGGTCGGGCTCGAGATCCGTGAGCCCGAACGCTGAGGCAACGTTGGCGGCTTGCGCGGGAACGGCTCCATCGTGCTCCACGGTCTGAGGCACGCAAGCGGCCTCGATGGCTGAGGCCGCCTCGTGCGCGCCGGCCGCCTGGGCGATGCCAAGGGCGTCGCGCCCTGATGGATCGCGCAAGTCAGCGTCGGCGCCAGCGGCAAGCAGCAGCTTACAAATGGCGGCCTTGTTGCGAGCCGCGGAGAGCATGAGGGGCGTTTGGCCCTTTTCGTCGCGAGCGTTGAGGTCGTCGCCGCGGTTGATGTGGATCTGGACTGCGCTCTCGACGCCCGCAACTACGGCCATCCGGAGGAATCGGCTCAGTTGAGGAGTGTCTTGGACCGCCATGTCGGTTACGCGCGTGCCATATCTCGGCGCGGCCTGACGGCGGTGTCCGTGTGTGACCGAAGGCTTCCTCTCCCTCCCGGTTCAAAGCGCCGGCCTTGGCCGATCCGCAACTTCTTCTCTGCGGCCATTTTGGCTCTATTGAGTTGAAACGTTACAAATTCTACAGGGGCCACATAGGGAAAATTGGCTCGTCTTCCTCATTCTGGAGTAGCCGTGCGCCTAGCGTCACTGGCCGCTTTGACTTGGGTCAGGCGCAGCATCAAAACGGCTGGCGCGTTGCTGCGCCGGTTATTGGCGAGTACGGGGCGGTCGAATATCGGATGTTCTTTGGCCTAGGCCTTGTAGTGCTAGGCCATGCCCGAGCCTAGAATTTGAAGTTGGCGTAGGCAAATCGACCTGCCCAGGGGCGTGTCCGAATTTTTGTGTAAACGGGTCGGACTTCAATTGACGGAGATGCGGTCTCCGAACTGAATGGTAAAGCGGGTCAGCGCGGCCTTCCAATCCCGGATGGGCATGGTCCACTTCTGGCT